>NZ_JBWKFN010000001.1:0-83447 GCF_056434245.1 Streptomyces sp. NPDC044064 | reverse complement strand
TGCACCCCCCTCCCCCCACCCCCCCCCCCCCCCCCCCCCCCCCCCCCCCCCCCCCCCCCCCCCCCCCCCCCCCCCCCCCCCCCCCCCCCCCCCCCCACGGGCGTTCGTGCGAACGCCGGGTCAGTCGCGCGCCGCCGGTGCGGGAGCGTCACGCCTGGAGTGCAGGGCGTCCTGCTGCCGGGCGGACGCGTCTCCGGTCCGGCGGCGGCGCAGCAGCAGGCGTCTCGCCGGGCGTTCCACGGCCTCGTACAGGAGCCAGGACAGTCCGAGGGAGAGGGTGAAGGCGACGGCGGTGACCGCCAGGCCCGCCACGACCCCGAAGTGCGGCTTCGTGCCGAGCAGGTTGGTGCCCGCGCGCAGGACCAGCAGGTGAATCATGTAGAAGGCGAACGATAGTTCCCCCAGCCGCACCATCCGCGGGTGCCGCCACAGCGAGGGCAGTCCGTGCGCATCCGCGACCGCCGCGGCCGGGATGAGGAGAGTGAACCCGGCGAGGGTGCAGACGGTGGCGGAGTAGCCGGGCGTGACCTGCGGGACCAGGAAGTAGCCGATGATCGCGAGGGCCAGCGAGGCCTCCAGGCCGGGGCCGCGCCAGCGGCCGAGCAGCACCAGCCGGGCCGTGACGGCGCCCAGGACGAACTCCGGCAGCCGGGCGGCGGGCAGGGAGTAGATCGACTCGTCCATCCAGTGGTGTGCGTCCGCCCAGGCCAGGACCAGCACCGCCACGACCGAGAGTCCGCCCAGCGCCGTCGCGCCTCGCGCGCCCAGCCGGCGCAGCAGCAGGATCAGCAGTGGGAAGGCCGCGTAGAAGAACGCCTCGCAGGCCAGCGACCAGCTGACCGGGTTCAGCGTCTGCCACCAGGGGCGCCACCAGGAGTGCAGCAGGAAGACGTTGGCCAGTGCCTGCTTGGGTGTCGGCTTCGACTGATGGGCCAGCGTGTACGCCATGGCGAACGCGACGGTCAGGGTGACCAGGTGTACCGGGTAGACCCGCGCGATGCGCCGCCGCCAGAAGGCGAGCGCACGGTCACGCGGCCGCGCGGACCACGTCAGCACGAAACCGGACAGCACGAAGAAGAACGACACGCCCGTGGCGCCGGCCCCGAACGCCCAGGTCACGATGTGACCGGCTTCGCCTCCGAAGTAGCCGAAGTTGTTCACGTGCAGCCCGAACACCAGCAGCGCCGCGACCCAGCGCAGCCCGGTGAGGGACGGCAGGGAGGACATGGCGGCGGGCGGGGACGATCTCGCCGACGCCGTGGACGCGTCGGTTCGTACGGACGGCGTCCGGGACACCCGGGTCGTCGCCGTGCTCATCCAATCACCTGCCGCATGAGGTTCGCGTGGGGCATGAAGGGGAGCGTTGCCCGTTCGCCCCCTCTCCATCACATCAAGTTGCAAACATCACACTTCTGCCGAACGACGGAACCCGCCGTATGCCACGGACGGCCGGACCTGGTGCACCCTTAAGAGTGAACGCTCGGGTCGTTCGCTCGGATCGCCGCGGGCGGTGCGGGTGCACATCAACTTGCCGCTTCTCAGGGCGAGCTCCGGCCGGTGCCGTACAACTCCCAGGCCTCGGTGTCCTCGGGCGGTCGTTCGACTCGACCCATGGTGGGAGCGACCGATCCGTTCTGTTCTGCCGCCGACGCCGGACTCGACGAGGGCAGCGCCACCGGGATCCCCACCCCGCGACTTTCGCCGACCGATCCGCTTCCTTCGGCCCCGCGTCGTAGACCATCGGGGGACGGCGTCGGCGGGTGCGCGCCCGACAGGGTGGCCGTATGGAGAAGAAACAAGGGATCGACCGCGCACAGTTCCTCGCCGGGATGGCGTCCGCAGGGCTTGCCGCGACGGGGCTCGGCGCGGGCCCGGCCCGAGCGGGGGAGAGGCGGCAGGGACTGCGTCACCGGGGTGTCGTCTACACCGTCGGCGAGGGCGAGACGCCTGCCACCGGCTTCCGTACGGCCCGGATGCGCAAGGACATCCGCGCCATCCGCGACGAGCTGCACGCGGACACCGTGGACGTCACCGGCGACGGCGTGGAGCGGCTCACGGCCACCGCCGCGGAGGCCGCCGAGCGGGGCATGCGCGTCTGGCTGCAGTCGACGCTCGGAGACGTCCCCGAACGGGACATCCTGGACCACCTCGCCGAGACCGGCCGGTTCGCGGAGCGGCTGCGTCGGCAGGGCGCGAGCGTCGACCTCAGCGTGGGCTGCGAGTTCTGGCTGTTCGTGCCCGGCATCGTCCCGGGCGACACCGTCCTCGAGCGCATCCAGAACCTGCTGGCCGGCAAGGTCGACCCTGTCAGGATGCAACGGCTGCTGGACCGCTTCACGGCCAGGGCGGCGGCGGTCGGCCGCTCCGTGTTCCACGGGCGGCTCAGCTACGCGGCCGCCCAGGAGGACACGGTCGACTGGCGGCTCTTCGACATCATCGGCATCGACTACTACTCGTACTTCCCGCACCGCGCCGACTACGTACGCGAGCTGCGCAGCTACCTGCGCTGGGGCAAGCCGCTGGCGATCACCGAGTTCGGCACCTGCGCCTACGTCGGCGCCCCCGAGACCCGGGGCATGGGCTGGAACATCGTCGACCGGGACAAGCACCCCGAGGAGATCAAGGGCGCCCCGGTCCGCAGCGAGCGCACCCAGGCCGACTACCTCGTGCGGCTCCTCGACGTCTTCTCCTCGCTGAACCTGTACGCGGCGATGGCCTTCGAGTTCGTGGCCCTCGACGCCCCGCACCGCCCCGGCGACCCCCGGCACGACCTCGACCTGGCGACCTACGCCATCACCAAGACCCTCGAGGACCGCCCGCTCGACCCCGCCTCCCCTCGGCACTGGGAACCCAAGGAGGCCTTCCATGCCCTGGCCCGCCGGTACGCGAGCGAGGCGTCCTGCCGCTGACGCACGGGCCCCGGTGCCGTGCGCTCACCCGTTCGGGGGACCCCTCGGCTCGGCGCGCGGCGGTCCCGGACTCGCGGCCGGATGATGCGTCCGTGTCCACCGGCCGGATTCCGGCCGACGACACGTGGCCAGAATTGCATCATTCGTTTTCTTGAATCTCTCGTGTTTATGAGGGTAGGTTCGGGGTCATGACCGCATCCCAGACTCCGACCACCGCCGAGGAGCTACGCGGTGCCGGCCTGCGGGTGACGGCCGCGCGAGTCGCACTGCTCGAGACCGTCCGCCACGGCGATCACCTCGATGTCGAGGCGATCACGTCCGGCGTACGCGACCGTGTGGGCCACATCTCCGTCCAGGCCGTGTACGAGGCGCTCCACGCGCTCACCGCGGCCGGACTCGTACGCCGTATCGAACCGCCCGGCAGCCCGGCCCGGTTCGAGGGACGCGTCGGGGACAACCACCACCACCTCGTGTGCCGGTCGTGCGGCGTCGTCGCAGACGTCGACTGCGCGGTCGGACACGCCCCCTGTCTTACCGCGGCCGACGACCGCGGCTTTTCGATCGACGAGGCCGAGGTCATCTACTGGGGCCTGTGCCCCGACTGTTCCAGCGCCGCTACCGCAGCACCGTGAACCCCTCAGTTCGGAAGGATTGCCCCATGTCCGAGAACACCCCTGCCGAGGCGAAGTGCCCGGTCGCGCACGACCGTGCCGCGCACCCGACCCAGGGCGGCGGGAACCGCCAGTGGTGGCCGGAGCGGCTCAACCTGAAGATCCTTGCGAAGAACCCCGCCGTGGCCAACCCGCTCGGTGAGGAGTTCGACTACGCCGAGGCCTTCAAGAGCCTCGACCTCCCCGCCGTGAAGCGGGACATCGCCGAGGTGCTCACCGATTCCCAGGACTGGTGGCCCGCCGACTTCGGCAACTACGGCCCGCTGATGATCCGTATGGCCTGGCACAGCGCGGGCACCTACCGCATCAGTGACGGCCGTGGCGGCGCCGGCGCCGGCCAGCAGCGCTTCGCCCCCCTGAACAGCTGGCCGGACAACGGCAACCTCGACAAGGCCCGCCGTCTGCTGTGGCCTGTGAAGAAGAAGTACGGCAAGAGCCTGTCCTGGGCCGACCTCATGGTCCTCACCGGCAACGTGGCGCTGGAGACGATGGGCTTCAAGACCTTCGGCTTCGGCGGCGGCCGTGCGGACGTGTGGGAGTCGGAGGAGGACGTCTACTGGGGTCCCGAGCAGGTCTGGCTCGACGACCAGCGCTACACGGGCGACCGCGAGCTGGAGAACCCGCTCGGCGCGGTCCAGATGGGCCTGATCTACGTCAACCCGGAGGGCCCGAACGGCAACCCGGACCCGATCGCCGCGGCCCGCGACATCCGTGAGACCTTCCGCCGCATGGCGATGAACGACGAGGAGACCGTCGCCCTCATCGCCGGTGGTCACACCTTCGGCAAGACCCACGGCGCCGGCCCGGCCGAGAATGTCGGCGCCGAGCCCGAGGCCGCCCCGATCGAGCAGCAGGGCCTGGGCTGGGCGAGCACCTACGGCACCGGCAAGGGCGGCGACGCGATCACGTCCGGCCTGGAGGTCACCTGGACCGCCACGCCGACCCAGTGGAGCAACGGCTTCTTCAAGAACCTCTTCGAGTACGAGTACGAGCTCACGCAGAGCCCGGCCGGTGCCAACCAGTGGGTGGCGAAGAACGCCGAGGCGATCATCCCCGACGCGCACGACGCGTCGAAGTCGCAGCTCCCGACGATGCTCACCACCGACCTCTCGCTGAAGTTCGACCCGATCTACGAGCAGATCTCGCGTCGCTTCTACGAGAACCCGGAGGAGTTCGCGGACGCCTTCGCCCGCGCCTGGTACAAGCTGACCCACCGTGACATGGGACCGAAGTCGCTGTACCTCGGCCCGGAGGTCCCGGCGGAGACCCTGCTGTGGCAGGACCCGCTGCCGCAGGCCGAGGGCGGGGCCATCGACGCCGCCGACGTCGCGGCCCTGAAGGCCAAGCTGCTCGACTCGGGCCTGTCCGTGTCCCAGCTGGTGTCCACCGCTTGGGCGTCGGCCTCGACGTTCCGCAACAGCGACAAGCGCGGCGGTGCCAACGGCGCCCGCATCCGGCTGCAGCCGCAGGCCGGCTGGGAGGTCAACCAGCCCGACCAGCTCGCCCAGGTGCTGCGTGTCCTGGAGGGCATCCAGGCGGAGTTCAACTCCGGCGCCAAGAAGGTCTCCCTGGCCGACCTGATCGTCCTCGGTGGTGTCGCCGCCGTGGAGAAGGCCGCCAAGGACGCCGGTCACGACGTCGAGGTGCCCTTCGCGCCGGGCCGCGTGGACGCCACGGCGGAGCACACCGACGCGGAGTCCTTCGCCGCGCTGGAGCCCATCGCCGACGGCTTCCGCAACTACGTGGGCAAGGGCAACCGCCTGCCGGCCGAGTACCTGCTGCTCGACAAGGCGAACCTGCTGGGCCTGAGCGCGCCCGAGATGACGGTCCTCGTCGGCGGCCTGCGCGTCCTCGGCGCCAACCACCAGCAGACCTCGCTCGGCGTCCTCACCGACGCCCCGGGCAAGCTGACCAACGACTTCTTCGTCAACCTGCTCGACCTGGGCACGACGTGGAAGTCCACCTCGGAGGACCAGGCCACCTTCGAGGGCCGCGACGACGCGACCGGCGAGATCAAGTGGACCGGCACCCGTGCCGACCTGGTCTTCGGCTCGAACTCCGAGCTGCGCGCGCTCGCCGAGGTCTACGCCGCGGACGACGCGAAGGAGAAGTTCGCCAAGGACTTCGCCGCCGCGTTCGGCAAGGTCATGAACCTCGACCGGTTCGACCTCGTCTGATCGACACCCCTGAAGGCGTCCGGACCGGCCCCGCACGGGCCGGCCCGGACGCCTTCGGCGATCCTGCGCCCAGGACACCTGGAAGGATGCGGGGCCTCGGGTCAGCGGCCCAGCGCCGCCACGCCGGCCTGGGCATAGCGCTCGTCCAGGTCGCCCGACGGGGCGCCCGCGACGCCGATGCCCGCGACCGGAGCACCCTTGGCGGTCACCGGGGCGCCGCCCCCGAGGAACAGCGTGCCCGGGATGTCCTTCAGGTTCGGCGCCTGCTCCAGCCGCTTGGCCAGCTCGGAGGTGGGCGCGTTCCAGGACACCGCGGTGAACGCCTTGCGCCCGGCGGACTCGTACGACTGCGGTCCGGCGCCGTCGCCGCGCAGGGTGACCAGGGTGTTCCCGTTGCGGTCGACGACGGCCACCGACACCTGCCGGCCGTCCTTCTCGGCGGCGTCCACCGCGGCCTGCGCCGCCTTCGTGGCCGCGTCGAGGGTCAGGTGCGTGGTCTCGGTGAGGTTGCCGTTCCGGGGGGACACGGCCCCGGGCGCGGTGCCCGTGGAGTCGGCGGCGCTGGCGGCGACCGTACCGACGACACCGGCACCCGCGATCGCGAGGACGGCGCCGCCGACGAGGACGCGGGTACGGCTGGACGGCTTCTTGCGGCTGGGCATCACGAAGGACCTCTCTGCGGTCGGATTCGGGGGCGGAGTCGCTCCCGTACCGATCCTCGGCCCGGATCCGGGCCGCAGAGGTCGACGGACCGGTTGCCTCGGGGGTCATCCGATCGGATGACCCCCGACGTGCCGGGCCAAGGAACAATGGAGGGTGTTTGCCCAGCTCAGCGCAGTGACGAGGGAGGATCCTCCGGTGACCGTGCCCGAACGCGACGAGACCCGCGCCCTCACCGTCGTCATGCACACCGCCTTCTTCGTGCTGCTGGCGGCGTCCCTCGCCCGCTACCTGGCCCGGCACGCCGAGGGCCCGCGCACCCCCTGGATCATCGCCCTCTCCGCCCTGCTGGCGGTGCTGTACCTGCTCGGCCCGGCCCTCGGCACCCGCCCCACTCCTCGCCGGCTGACCTGGCTGGGCCTGGTGGTGTCGACCTGGGCGCTCCTCGTGGTCCTGGCGCCCAGCTTCGCCTGGTGCGCGGTCCCGCTCTTCTACACCGGCCTGCGCACCCTCCCCGCGCGCGCCGCGATCTCGCTGGTGGCGCTGCTGACCGCGCTGGCCGTAGCGGCCCAGCTGAGCCTCGCGGGCTGGCCGGACCCGAACGTGCTGCTCGCACCCCCGGCCGTGGCCGCCGTGGCCACCACCGTCTACGTCGTCATGCAGCGCCAGTCCGCCCGCCGCGACGCCCTGATCGACGACCTGGTCCGCACCCGCCGCGAACTCGCCGCCACCGAGCGCCGCGAGGGCACCCTCGCCGAACGCGAGCGGCTGGCCCGGGAGATCCACGACACCCTCGCCCAGGGCCTGTCCAGCCAGCGCATGCTGCTGCAGGCCGCGGACCGCCTCTGGGACACCTCCCCGGACACCGCCCGCGACCACGTCCGCACCGCGGCGGCGATCGCCGAACGCAGCCTCGCCGAGGCCCGCCGCTTCGTCCACGACCTGACCCCGGCCGACCTGGCCGAGGGCGGCGGCCTGCTCCAGGCGCTGCGCGCGGTCGCCGAGCGCGAGACGACGCCCGCGCTCACGGTCCGCGTCCACCTGGAGGGCGCCCCGCCCGCCGCACTGTCCGCCCCCGTGGAGTCCGCCCTGCTCCGCATCGCCCAGGGAGCCCTGGCCAACGTCCGCGAACACGCGGCCGCCACGACAGCGACCCTCACCCTCACCTGCCTGGACGACCAGATCGACCTGGACGTGACCGACGACGGCCGGGGCTTCGACACCGGCACGGTCCCGCAAGCCGAGGGACGCGGCCACGGTCTTCCCGCCATCCGTGCCCGCCTGGGCCAGCTGGGCGGCACCCTGACCGTAGAGTCGGCACCGGGCGAGGGCACGGCCCTGTCCGCCGCGATCCCGCTGGAGCCCAGATGACCCAGGCACCCGAGCCCGCCCCCAAGGCCCCTGTCCGCATCCTCGTCTGCGACGACCACGCCGTCGTACGCGCCGGCCTGCTGGCCCTCCTGCACAGCGCCCCGGACATCGAGGTCGTCGGTGAGGCCGGCAGCGGCGAAGAAGCGCTGGCGCTGGCCCGCAGGACGACGCCGGACGTGGTGCTCATGGACCTGCAGCTGGGCGAGGGCATGGACGGCGTGGAGGCCACCCGCCGGCTGCGCGCCCTCACCCCCGCCCCGCACGTCCTGGTCCTGACGACGTACGACACGGACGCGGACGTCACCCGTGCCATCGAGGCCGGAGCCACGGGCTACCTGCTCAAGGCGGAGCGCGCCGAGGACCTCTTCACCGCGATCCACGCCTCCGCCCAGGGCCGCCCCGCCCTCTCACCGCCGGTCGCCGACCGTGTCATGTCCCGCCTGCGCAACCCCCGCCCCGCCCTCACCCCGCGCGAACGCGACATCCTCGCCCACCTCGCCCAGGGCCTGCCCAATCACGCCATCGGCCGCGCCCTGTACATCAGCGAGGCCACGGTCAAGACCCACCTGCGCCGCATCTACGACAAGCTCGGCGTGGACACCCGGGCGGGCGCCGTGGCGGTGGCCAAGGAACAGCGGCTGCTGCCCTGAGCCGTCATGCCCCCGGCTGCGCTGCTGTGGCGGCGCGGCGCGACCTCGCGCAGCGTGGGGCATGGGGGATCTCCGACGGCGAGGCCGGCGCTCCGGCCACCAGAGAGGTGGGACGCATGGACACGGAGGATTCCCGGCCCCGGATCGTGGCCGGCGTCGACGGCTCGCCGTCCTCGTACGCGGCCCTGCGCTGGGCCGTGCGCTACGCCGGGCTGATCGGCGGCACCGTGGACGCGGTGGCCGTCTGGGAACTGCCGGGCCTGTACGGCTGGTCGGGGCCCGCGGTGGACATGGACGTCGACGAGGAGGACGCCCGGCAACGGATGACACGGGAACTGACCGAGGCGCTCGGCGCGGAGGCGATCGCCTCGGTACGGCCGCTGGTCGTGGAGGGCAACCCCACGGACGTCCTGCTCAGGGCAGCGGAGGGCGCCGAGTGCCTGGTCGTCGGGAGCCGGGGGCGGGGCGGTTTCGCCGCAGCCCTGCTCGGTTCCGTCAGCCAGCACCTGACGCAGCACGCCAACTGCCCGGTGGTGATCGTGCGCCCCGGAACGGCCTGAGGCCGGGGCGCGGTCAGGGCGAACCCGTGCGGTGCTCCCGGCCGGGAGCCAGGTCGAACCCCACGTCCACCACCCCCTCCACGGCCCGCACCAGGCGCGCGGCCACGGGTACCAGCTCCGGGTCCCGCACGCGGCCGACGAGCGTGACGACGCCGTCCTCCACCTCCACGTGCAGGGCCGAGCCCGGCGGCGGGAACAGCTCGGACACGACCTCGTGCCGCACCTGCTCGGCGATCTCCTCGTCCCCCCGCAGGAAGACCTTGAGCAGATCGGCGCGGCTGACGACACCCTCGAGGAGGCCGACCTCGTCGACCACGGGCAGCCGCTTGACCCCGGCCCGCGCCATCAGGTGCGCGGCCTCGGCGAGCGTGGCGCCCGGCCGGACGGTGACCGCGGGGGAGGACATCAGCTCGTCCGCGGTGAGCGCGTCGGCCTTCGCCACGTCGGAGGGGCGGCGCAGCCGGACATACCCCTCCTCGGGAGTGTCCCGGAACTCCTCCTTGGGCAGCAGGTCGGCCTCGGAGACCACACCGACGACCCGGCCCTCTCCCTCCAGCACCGGCAGGGCGCTGACCCGCCAGTCCCGCATCAGCTGCACGATCTCCTTGAACGGGGCCCGCCGGCCGACGGCGGCGACCGTGTGGGTCATGACATCACTGACGATGTACGGGGTGCCGTACATGGTGACTCCCCTGGGTCTCGTGCGGACGGTCCTGCCGCATCCAGCGTGGGCAGGCGCCGGACCCGCGCGCGAGGGCCGTCCGGGGACCGGCCGGGGCCGAGTGGCCCTTGCACCCGCGTGCCCCACATGGCCAGGCTGGAATCCGAATCCCCGCTTCGGGAGGTGGCGGCCATGCGCCTAGTCGTCGGCGTGGACGGTTCCGAATCGAGCCTCAGGGCCGTGGACTGGGCGGCCGACAACGCGGCCCTGCGCCGTACGCCGCTGCGGCTGGTGTACGCGTCGCTCTGGGAGCGCTACGAGGGCGCCTCCCTCGGCCAGGACGCCGACCGGCCGTCCGAACAGGTGATGGCCGAGGACATCGTGGCGACCGCCGAGCGTCGCGCCCACCGCAGACAACCCGACGTGCACGTCAGCACCGACGTGCTGCCCGAGGAACCGGAACAGGCGCTGGTGCGGGAGAGCCACTCCGCGCTCGCGGTGGTCCTCGGGCACCGCGGCCGCGGCACCGTGGCCGAGGCGGTGCTCGGCTCGGTCGGCGTCACCCTGGCCGAGCACGCGCGCTGCCCGGTCGTCGTGCTGCGCGCCGGCCACGACGACCGGGCCCGCCCCGGGACCCCCGGCAGGATCGTCCTGGGCGTCGGCGAGAAGCCCGCGGGTTCGGCGGCCCTGCGGTTCGCCGCGGAGGAGGCCGGACTGCGCGGGGTGCCCCTGGAGGCCGTGCACGTGTCGCGCCACGGGGTCACCGGCACCCTGCTCGGGAGCGGCGAGCGGGAGTCGGACGCCGCCCTGGCGCTGGACGAGGCGCTGCGGGACGTCCCGATCGGCCTGGAAGTGCTGCGGCGCACCGTCTCCGGCCGTCCCCGCGACGCCCTGCTGGCCGCCTCCGGCGATGCCGCCCTGCTGGTCGTGGGCGCCCGGCGCCGCCCGGGGCGCTTCGGCCCGCACCTCGGCCGGGTCGCCCACGGCGTACTGCACCACGCGGCATGCCCGGTGGCCGTGGTACCCGAACTTTCCTGACATTCCCGGCAGACTTGCCGACAAACGACGATGATCTCCGGAGTCCTCATGCCCCAGGCTGCCCACCCGGACGCCCCCGCACTGACCGACGAGGAACTGCGCACCCTGGACGCGCACTGGCGCGCCGCCAACTACCTCGCGGCGGGCCAGATCTATCTCATGGCCAACCCGCTGCTCACCGAGCCACTGAAGCCGGCGCACATCAAGCCCCGGCTGCTGGGCCACTGGGGCACGTCCCCCGGCCTGAACCTCGTGTACACCCACCTCAACCGGGTCATCGGGGCGCGCGGCCTCGACGCGTTGTGCGTGTGGGGTCCCGGACACGGAGGCCCGTCGGTCCTCGCCAACTCCTGGCTGGAGGGCAGCTACAGCGAGACGTACCCGGACGTCTCGCGGGACGCGCCGGGCATGGAGCGGCTGTTCCGGCAGTTCTCCTTCCCGGGCGGGGTGCCCAGCCACGTGGCCCCCGAGACCCCCGGGTCGATCCACGAGGGCGGCGAACTCGGGTATTCGCTCGCCCACGCCTACGGCGCGGCATTCGACAACCCGGACCTGCTGGTCGCCTGCGTGATCGGCGACGGCGAGGCGGAGACCGGACCACTGGCCGCCTCCTGGCACTCCAACAAGTTCCTCGACCCGGTGCACGACGGTGCCGTACTGCCGATCCTGCACCTCAACGGCTACAAGATCGCCAACCCGACGGTGCTGTCCCGCCTGCCGGAGCCCGAACTCGACGCCCTGCTACGGGGATACGGCCACGAACCCCTGCATGTGACGGGCGACGATCCCGAGCAGGTGCACCGGGCCATGGCCGCGGCGATGGACGACGCGCTGGACCGTGTCGCCCGGATCCAGCGCACCGCCCGCGAGGAGGGCGGCGCCGAACGGGCCCACTGGCCGGTGATCGTGCTGCGCACTCCCAAGGGCTGGACCGGGCCCGCCGAGGTGGACGGCGTGCCCGTCGAGGGCACCTGGCGCGCCCACCAGGTCCCGCTGGCGGGAGTCCGCGAAAACCCCGACCATCTGCGGCAGTTGGAGGAGTGGCTGCGCTCGTACCGGCCCGAGGAGCTGTTCGGCCCCGACGGCCGGCCCGTCGCGGACGTCCTCGCCTGTGTCCCCGAGGGGACGAAGCGGCTCGGCGCGAGCCCGCACGCCAACGGCGGGCTCCTCGTGCGTGAGCTGCCCGTGCCGGCCCTCGAAGGCATCGCCGTACCCGTCGACAAGCCCGGCACGACCCTGCACGAACCCACCCGGGTCCTGGGCGACCTGCTCGAACAGGTCATGCGGGACACCGGCTCGCGGCGGGACTTCAGGCTCGTCGGACCGGACGAGACCGCCTCCAACCGGCTCCAGGCCGTCTTCGAGGCAAGCGGCAAGGCATGGCAGGCCGGGACACTGCCGGTCGACGAACACCTGGACCGGCACGGCCGGGTGATGGAGATCCTCTCCGAACACCTCTGCCAGGGCTGGCTGGAGGGCTATCTGCTCACCGGCCGGCACGGACTGTTCTCCTGCTACGAGGCGTTCGTGCACATCGTCGACTCCATGGTCAACCAGCACATCAAGTGGCTGAAGACCTCGCGCCTGCTGCCCTGGCGGGCCCCCGTCGCCTCCCTCAACTACCTGCTGACCTCGCACGTGTGGCGGCAGGACCACAACGGCTTCTCGCACCAGGACCCCGGATTCGTCGACCACGTCCTCAACAAGAGCCCGGAGGTGGTGCGTGTCTATCTGCCGCCGGACGCCAACACCCTGCTGTCCGTGACCGATCACGTCCTGCGCAGCCGGGACTACGTCAACGTGATCGTGGCCGGCAAGCAGCCCTGCTTCGACTGGCTGTCCATGGACCAGGCCCGTGTCCACTGCGCCCGCGGGGCCGGGATCTGGGAATGGGCCGGCACCGAGAACGGCGGCGAACCGGACGTCGTCCTGGCCTGCGCGGGTGACGTGCCCACCCAAGAGGTGCTGGCCGCCGCCCAGTTGCTGCGCCGGCACCTGCCCCAGCTGGCGGTGCGGGTGGTCAACGTGGTCGACATGACCCGGCTGATGCCGCGCGAGGACCATCCGCACGGGATGAGCGACTTCGAGTTCGACGGACTGTTCACCGCCGACAAGCCGGTGATCTTCGCCTACCACGGTTACCCGTGGCTGATCCACCGTCTCGCCTACCGCCGCACGGGCCACAGGAACCTGCACGTGCGCGGCTACAAGGAGTCCGGGACCACGACCACCCCGTTCGACATGGTCGTGCGCAACGACCTCGACCGCTACCGGCTCGTCATGGACGTCATCGACCGCGTGCCCGGCCTCGCGATGCGCGCCGCCGGCGTCCGCCAGGCCATGGCCGACGCCCGCACCCGCCACCACGACTGGATCCGCGAGCACGGCACCGACCTGCCGGAGGTCGCCGACTGGAGCTGGCACAGCTGAACCGGCCCCGTCATACCGCGGCACGATCCGGGTGCCGTCCGCGCACCCTCGTCACACGGCACCTCCCGGGCTCGCGGGAGGTGCCGCCGGGCTCCGGAGCCTAGGACCGCGGGGGCCTCGGAAAGACCTCGAAGACGCCGGACAGGCCGGTGGCCCGCAGCAGACCCAGGAAGCCCGGGGTGTCGGCGACCAGCCTCAGCCTGCCCCGTCGGGCCAGCGCCCGGTTCCGGGCCCGGCACAGGACCCCGAGCCCGGCGCAGTCGATGAACGCGACCGGCCGAAGATCGAGAACCAGGTCCGGGCACGGGCGCTCGGTCAGCGCGTCGAGCCGCTCGGACAGGGCAGGCAGGGTCAGCAGGTCGATCTCGCCGTGCAGCGGTACGACGACCGCCGCGCGGGGCGTGGGGTCCGCGGCCACCTGTGCCGGTCCCGACTGGTTCTCGGACATGACACCAGCCAATCGATCTCCCGTGACGCGAGGAAGGGCCGATCGGCCCCTTCCGCAGGCCCTCCGGGGCACCGTGCCGACCGGATCTGCGCCGTCGTAGGACTGTTTCGCTCTGCGGGCGGCACCGATCCGTTTCGAGGTGCACGATGGTGGAGTGACGCTCGTCGGCCGGGTGCACCACACCGGGCCGTGCCGTTCACCGCCAGAGGTGGGCGCCGGCCGGTCGGCCCCGTCACCCGGACCTCGGCCCGGAACCGGACGCCGAGCGGGAGCACACGCCCTGCCCGGTGGCCGCCGGTACGCGAGAGGAGGCGGCGACCGATGACGCGGACACCTCCCACGAATGTGACCCGGGTGCGCTGGTGGCGATGGCGTCGAAACCCGCTGCGGCGGCACAGCGACGTCGTCGAGGCCTGGATCGTGCTGGTCACCTGGATACTCGTGCTCGTGGGCGGCGTCGTCGCGGGGGCGGCCGCCGCCCTGTCGGTGGACTCGGCGTTCTCCGCGCGGCGGGCCCAGGTCCACGCGGTGTCCGCGGTGCTGACCGACGACGCGGCCAGGACCCCGCAGAACGGCAGCGGTTACGACGACGGCCGGGTGTGGGCCAGTGTGCGCTGGACCGGCCCGGACGGCTCGGTCCACACCGACCGGGCCAAGGTCTACCCGGGCGCCCCGGCCGGCAGCCGGCTCACGGTGTGGACGGACGGCGCGAACCGGATGGTGTCGCCGCCCCTGTCCACCGCGGAGG
This sequence comes from Streptomyces sp. NPDC044064, assembly GCF_056434245.1. NCBI lineage: Bacteria > Bacillati > Actinomycetota > Actinomycetes > Kitasatosporales > Streptomycetaceae > Streptomyces > Streptomyces sp. NPDC044064. The sequence continues at coordinate 69,124 of NZ_JBWKFN010000001.1, read as the reverse complement.
CGGCCCTGCAGTCGACCCTGACCGGCGTGCTCGCCGCCTCCTCGGCCGGTGTCGCCGTCTGGACCGGGGGCTGGCTGGTCCGTACCTGGCGCATGCGCCGGCGCATGTCCGAGTGGGACGAGGAATGGAAGCGGATCGGCCCCGAGTGGCGGAACTACAGCAGCGGCGGAACCTGAGCAGAACGCGAGCCTGCCGCGGTGCGTCGGTCGAGCCGGTCCGTGCCGTCGGTGACGTGGGTCTCCGCAGGGCCGTCACCCGAAGTCGCGGTCATTCCAGTCCGCCGCTGCCGTACGGGGCGTAGAGATCGAGCAGCCGGACCCGGGCGGCGTGCAGCCGCTGAGTCACCACGAGCCCGACCCAGACCGCGATCGCGCGCCCGAACTCGGGATCGACGGCGCACTTCTCCCGCACCGCCCCGGCGTCGAACTCCCAGGCCCGCACCGGAGTCAGCGCCTCGCCGCCCAGTTGCCACAGGTGGGGCGGGAAGTGCCAGGACCAGCCCACCAGTTCGCCGTGCCCGAGCGACTCGATGACGGCGGGACGACGGCCGGGCACATGCAGGTCCAGGGCGACGGTCCCGGTCCGCACGATCCAGAAGCGGTCCGCGTGCCGGCCCTCCTCGAACAGCCGCGTCCCGGCCGCGAAAGAAGCCTCACGGGCGAGCTGCATCAGCTGTACCCGATGCTCGGCCGGCAGGGCCGCGCTCATGGTGGTGACGGAGGTCATCGCTCCGCCTCCCTTCGCTCGAGACCCGTAGCCCTCGCGACCGTGGGGCTGCTGCTTCCAGACTGTGCTCGTCCGGCCCCGCCCACAACAGGCCACGCGGCCCCAGCAGACTCTCTGGGCTCAGCGGCACCGATTGGTCACCAAGTGCACTTGAGCGGCTACCCGGGGTGGCGGAACCCGGACTCCGGGCGGCCATCAGGACCCGTCGCCTCGGCCCCGCAACGCCTCGAACGCCTGCCGGGCGCCGATCCCGATCGCGAGGTCGATGTCCGGGGCCTGGCCGGCCCGCCGGTCCGCGCGGGTGAGCGCGGCCATGGCGACCCGGTCGCCGGACTCGGCCTGCACGACGCCGATCTCGTGCCGCAGATGGAGGAAGGTACCGGTCTTGCCGCTCCACCGCAGGGTGTCCGCGCGCAGTTCGCTCGCCAGCCGCTGGGTGAAGACCTGGAAGCCCATCAGCCGGCGCAGCTCGGCGGTGGCCCGGGGCCGGGAGATCTCGTCCGCCCACACGCGCTGCAACAGGTCCACCAGCGCCGCGGCCGAGCCGAGATTGGCGTGGGCCGGATCCAGGGTCTCGATGGTGTGCCGTCCGGCACGCTCGTCGCGGACGGCCAGTTCCAGCGCGAGCGAGAAGTCGTTGCCGGCGGCTCCGGCCGCGCATTCGAACATGTGGTTCATCCGATGCCGGACCCGGATGCCGCCGCACCCCCATGCCCGCAGGCGGGAGTCGACGTCCGCCACCGGCACCAGGCCGAGCAGTGCGTCGGCGGCGGCGTTGTCGCTCACCGAGAGCATCAGGAGGAGAAGGTCGCCGACGGCCACACTGGCCGGGTGCCGGAACGCCGCGAGGCCGGTGTGGCCGACGCTGTTGGTGGCCGGATCCACCGTGACCGGGTGCGCCGGGTCGAGTTCCCCGGCCGCGATCCGGTCCAGCACCACCAGGGCGAGCGGTACCTTGACGACCGACGCGAGGGGCATCATCTCGTCCACGTCGAAGCCGAGTTGTTCGCCGGAGTCCAGGTTGCGGGCGAGGAACGAGCCACGGACCCCGAGCGCCGCCCAGTCCGCCGCGATCGCCTCGGCGACATCGAGCAGGGCGCCGTCCCCGGCCACGTACGCCGGGCGGTACACCGGTTCCGCGCTCATCCGCGTGCCGCCAGCCGGGCCGAGGCGTCCTCGGCCGCCGACCCGGGCCGTGTCGCCCCCGGTGCTCCGGCCATGGCACCGGCCGCCGCCGCGAGCAGCGCGGCCAGCCAGGCCGGTACGTCCGCCGTCCCTTGCCGGCCCCGGGCTCCCCGCACGTCGTACCCGCGATGCAGCGCGGCATCGGCCAGCGGCGCCCAACTCGCCCCGTGCTGCCGGGCGAAAGGCTCGGCGCACAGCAGCACCGCCCCGCCGGCCAGGGTCTCGGCGAGGGCCGTGGCCGCCGGTCCGGCCGGCCGCAGCAGGCCCTCCGGCAGCCCGGCGCGGGCGGCGGCCCGGAGCAGACGGTCCTGTGCGTACGGCACTTCGTCCTCGGCCAGGGTCAGGACGGGCAGTGCGGCGGCCAGTCCGCCGGTCGTGCCCCGGCTCCGGCGCGGCCGCAGGTCCTCCAGATGGATCGCACGCCGCCGCCTGCCGTTCGCTCCCGTGGTCGTCGGCTCCTGGACGTCGGGCGGTCCGGCCGAAGCCGGCCCCAGCGGTACCCGGATCCCGGCATGTTCGGGGGGAACGCGCACCAGTGCGTAGGTGAGCGAGCCGTCGGCGAGCCCGGAGACCCGTTCCGCCGGCGGCAGTTCGCGGATGCCGAGCGTGATCCCGCGCTCGCTGCCGGCGCGTAGGACGCGCGCCAGCGCCACCGGGGCGCAGCCCGCGGGCACCCCTACGGCACGCACCTGGGCCTGGCGGGCCGACCGCGCGATCTGCCCGAGCCGCTGGGCCCGGTCCAGCACGTCCTGCGCGTACGGAAGCAGCAGCAGACCCAGCTCCGTCGTCGTGACCTGCCGTCGCGAACGGTCGAACAGCAGGCCCCCGAAGTGGGCCTCCAGAGTCTTGATACGGCGGCTGAGGAGCGGCTGGGCGATCCCGAGCCGGTCGGCCGCGCGCGAGAAGCTCAACTCGTCGACGGTCGCGACATACGCCTCGAGGTGCGCGAGGAGATCCATCCCGAAGTCGTATCAATAAGGTGTCTACTGTGTCGACTTGGCAGTGATCATTGCTGATGGCAAACATGCAGGTCGCAGTGCTGGCCGTGTGCCGACCTGTAAACACCTGTCCTCACTCGAGGAACCCCGTATGTCCTCGGGGGTTTCCAGGTACAGCCGCCGCCCCGGAACTCGCTCGCCGCGCGGGCAGCACGTGGGCGCGTCGCCGTCGCAGCAGCCGCCGGAGTGGCGGAACATCACCGGCCCGTGCGCCCAGGCCAGTCCTCGCACCAGGTTTTCGGCGGTCGGCGTCAGCGATTGATGCGGGCCGAGAAAGGCACCGGCCAACACCGCCCTGCAAGCTGCTCGACCGGGTTCGGGATGCGCTCGTCGTGCACCGGGTGGACGCCCTGATCGGCCGGCCCACGCTGTGCTGCATCCGCACCAGCAGCCTGCGGCCGTGGGCCGAAATCTGCTGGTGCGGATGTGGCTTGGCGGGCGGGTTCTCGCCCGCCGGGCCGCGCTCTAGACTGCGACCGCTCCGAAATCTGGCGATCTTCTGGAGGGTGTGCAGGATGAACCGAGCTCTCATGACCGCATTGGCGGCAGCAGCGTTGGTCGCGTCCGGGGGCAGCACCACCGCCTCCGCTTCCGATGCCCCGCCGCGAACCACGCACGGTCCTTGCCAGTACACCCAGACCCCGGACGAGCCGGCGGCGCGGCCGGTTCCCCTGCCGCCCGACCCGCGACGCACCCCCAGTCACGGCACGGTCGATATGGCCGTCCCGACCAGCCAGGGCCCGCTCCCGCTGCGTCTGAACCGGGCGGAGGCGCCGTGCACGGTCCAGAGCTTCCTGCACCTGGCGCGGCACCGGTTCTACGACCGTACCGTGTGCCATCGGCTGACGGCGTATCCGACGCTGAAGGTCCTGCAGTGCGGCGACCCGACCAGCACCGGCGAAGGAGGGCCGGGGTACAAGTACAAGGACGAGCTGCCGGTGGACCTGCCGCCGGCACCGAGCGATCCGACCGGCGTCCGTCGCCTTTACGGGCGCGGCCTGCTGGCGATGGCCAACGCCGGGCCGAACACGAACGGTTCGCAGTTCTTCGTCGTCTACGGCGACTCTGCGCTGCGACCGAACTACACGGTGTTCGGCACGGTCGGTGCCGTCGGCCTGAAGACGCTCGACAAGATCGCTGCCGGCGGTATCGAACCAACTGCGCAGGACCCGGCGCCTGTCGACGGCACGCCCGTGCTGCGGACCGAGCTGCTCAGCGTCCGGCCGGCCTGCCGGCCCTGACGAATTGTGGCGCGGTCAGCGCGGTCCAGCTACGCGACTGGCCGCGCCACGGTGATGCCAGTCACGGCGATGACGGTGCCGTCGGCGTAGGGCAACGGGCTGCGGAGGATGCAGCGATCGCGGAACGACTCCCGGACCTGGGGGGTGCCCCTATGTCTTTGGTCAAGGGAAACGGGGGTGCATTGGGTCGGGGTGCCGGGCAGCATGGCGGGGTGGCTGATCTGCTGTGGGATGACGTGAAGTGCTTCTTCGATTTGGATCTGGTGGGGCCGCTGCCGGACGTGCGTGTCCCTGGTGCCTCGGTGGAGGACTGGCAGGCTGTCCTCGATCTTGTCGTGGAAAGGGGCTGGCAGTGCGAGTACTCCGAAGGCGAGACGGTGCTCTCTGTGCCTCGGGCGGAGGTCGTGCTGTCGCGTCCGGCCGACGCTGAGTGCCCGAATCTGCGGGTCTGGCCAGCTGTCGATGTCCTGGCGATCTTCCGTTTCTATGCCGACGATGAAGTCGATTTCGATGTCGACGTGCGGGAGTTGCAGGGGCAGGAGCGACTTGATGTGTTCTGCGGCTTCCTGCGGGAGATCGGGCGGCGGTTGGGCAAGCCGGTGCTGATGGATCCGCAGGGCGGCTGTGGCCGTCCGGTGCTGGGCTTCGATGTCGAGGCTGATCGAGTCGTCCTCCTCGCAGAGCCGCTGGTCAGGTGACTGCGACTGATGACTGGGGTTCGTAGAAGGTGCCGTCGCGGTGATCTCGTTTTTGAGGCTATGCGGTGAGTTTGGCGGGCAGGGCGGTCTCGTCGCTTTCTGACTCGATCGGGTGGAGGCGGGCCTTGGCGAGCCGGCCGTGCGGCATCGAGGTGGTCGCGTGGACGTATGGGTGACGGGGCCGGACGGCGCCGACTACGACGCTCCGTCCATGGCCAGCGCGGTTCGCGCCAGCCCGCGCAGCCAGGCGTGGGCGTGGTCGGTGTCGTAGCGCTGATGCCATGACAGGTATATCGGTGCCGACGGCAGTTCGAGCGGGAGGGGGAGCACGACCAGGCCGAGGTCGGCGACCGCGGAGCGCGTGGTGGCTTCGGGGACGCAGATCAGGAGATCGGAGCGGCGCGCGAACTCCAGCGCGGCCGCTTCCGTGGGCGCGGTCGCCACCACGCGGCGGGTGAGGCCGAGCCGCGCGAGGGCGTCGTCGAGGGCATTGCTGAGGTTGCCACGTCGCGAGACGGTGACGTGCTCAGCGGCGGCGTACAGCTTTGCGGTGACGGTCCTGACACGGGTGAGAGGATGTCCCTGCCTCATGACGATGACGAGGCGGGTCTCGCCCACGTTCTCGGCACGGATGTCCGGTGTGCTCGGGCGGTTGGCGTTCGCCTCCAGGTCCACCTCGCCGCGCCTCAACTCGGGGGTGCCGATGCTCGATTCCGCGACGAAGCGCAGACGCACGCCCGGCGCCTGTCCGCGCACGGCCGCGAGCAGTGCGGGGCCGCTCAAGGCGACCAGGGAATCGTGCCAGCGGAGTGTGAAAGTGCGCTCCAACGTTGCCAGATCGAGTTCACGGCTCGGTGCCAGCACCCCCTGGACCTGGTGCAGCAGCTCGTGCACCTGTTCCCGGACGGCGATCGCATACGGCGTCGGGGTCATCGTGCGGCCGGTGCGCACCAGGATCTGATCCCCGGTCGTGCGCCGGATTCGGCCCAGACTCCGGCTCATCGCGGGGGCGGTGACATGCAGGCGCGCGGCCGCCCCGGCCACACTGCCCTCCTCCAACAACGCGTCGAGCGCGGCGAGCAAGTTCAAATCCAGTTGCATGAGAGTCATCCTAGCCGTGCTTTACATGCACTTGAGGTTAATCAACCTGTCTCCTAATCTTCGAGAGCGGGCGCAGGAGAGCACGGAATTCCGCCCGCACGACCTAATCCCTTTGCTCAGACGGGAGTACCACCATGTCCGAAACGCTTCAGACCACGGACGTTGCAACCTCCGACGCCGACCTGCTGACGCAGACCGCGATCGCCGTGCGTGCGGCGGGTGCGGCGCTGCGCGAGCGCTTCGGCGAGGTGGTCCGCTACCGGACCCGCGACGAACTGATGCGGGCGCTCGCCGCGAACGACGACACGGCCCTGGACATCCTGCGCCCCGCCCTTACGGAACTGCGCCCGCAGGCCGGATGGGTGGAGGACGAGCTGGACGGCGGGGCGCTGCCGGCCGGCGAATGGTGGGTCGTGGATCCGGCCGAGGGCAACGTCAACCACCTGCATGCCCTGCCGGAGTGGGCGGTGACCGCCACCCTCGTGCGTGAGAACCAGCCGGTGCTCACCGTGGTCCACCTGCCGTTGACCGGGGAAACCTACACCGCGCTCACCGGCGCGGGCGCCTACCTCGACGGCCGGCCGCTGCACGTCTCCCGGACCGCGGACCTCGCCTTGAGCCTCGTGGCCACCAGCCAGGCTCGGCCGGACGAGAACGAGACGGTCGTGCGGCGCGTCGGCTCCTCGATCACCGCGATGCTCTTCGACGCGCTCGTCGTCCGCACTTCCGTGCCCGCGACCCTGCACCTGCTGAACGTGGCCGCCGGCCGGATCGACGCCTTCTGGCAGTTCGCCGGTGCCCGCGCGGACCTGCTCCCCGGCGCGCTGCTCGTCACCGAGGCCGGCGGACAGATCTCTGACGCCGAGGGCCGCCCCTGGACCCCGCAGAGCGAGAGCTTCCTGGCCGCCGCGCCCGGCATCCACACCGAGGCCGTCGCCACGCTCTCACGCTGACCGCGCACCACAACCTGCACACACGGATGGACCAGATCATCATGACCACGATCGCAGTTCTCGGAAACGGCCGCGTCGGCGGCAACCTGGCCACAGCCCTCACCCGGGCAGGGCGTCAGGTGACCATGGCGGACCGCGCGCCGGGCGCCGCCGCCGACGCTGCCCGGACAGCCCAGATCGTCATCAACGCCACCCCCGGAGCCGGCTCACTGGAACGTCTCGCCGCCCTGCGCGAAGAACTGCGCAACAAGATCCTCGTCGACGTCTCCAACGCCACCACCGACGGACCGAACGGACTGCCCGCCGACCTGCTCTACCCCGGCTCCAGCCTCGCCGAACAACTCCAGGAAGCACTCCCCGAAACGCACGTCGTCAAGACACTCAACACCATGCTTTTCCCGGTGATGACCGCGCCGGCCACGCTCACCCAGCCGCCGACCGCGTTCCTCTCCGGCGACGACCCGCAGGCCAAGCAGACCGTCCGCGAACTGCTTACCGACCTCGGCTGGCGCAAGGAGTGGATCACCGACCTCGGCGGAATCCAAACCGCCCGTGCCACGGAGGCCGCGATCCTGTTCGTCCCCCACGTGATCCGGTCCACCGGATTCACGCCCTTCGCGATCTCGATCGCCCGCTGATCCGCACACGATGCACCGCCCCCGACGGGTCCACATCCAGAACGGATACGACAGCGCAGCCAGGGTCAGCGATTCAGCGCCGGACGGCGACCCGTGGCCACGGTTCCCGGGGCCGCGCTTCCCACCTCTCGAAGGACGCGGCAAGGTCGGTGCGGGCCAAGGGGTCGGTCTCGGTGAGTTCGCTGGCGAGCGAGCCGATCTCGCAGCCGCCTACCCACCCCATGGCGTCCTGTCGGTCCGCCGCCCTGTCGCACCAACGACGGCCAGGACCAAGCCCTGTTTGTCGCCGAAGTAGTGGTAGATCTGCGATGCGCTGATCCCGGCAGCCGACTGGACGTCCGGGATGCTCGTACCCGGCACCATGCTGATCTGGTGCTGACTTGAGGCGGCGTGATCCGGTGCTTTCGCAGGCCGGAGAGCCGACTGCATATATCAATAAGTCATGAGGCGTTCAAAGTTCCCTCTTGGACATGAGTGGACCACGGCTGTTTCGCTGGTCCCCGTCGAAGATCCACCAAGCCGACGACGGATGACTCGGGAGAACTCCGCACATGACCAGTGCCAATCCGCTGCCGCGCCGCCGCCTTTTCAAGGCCGGTCTGGCCCTCACCACCACCGCCGTGGTCGCCCCCGTCGCAGGGGCGCCGGCCGCCTCTGCCGCCCCGGATGCCGCAACGGCCCATCCGCACACCGAGTTGAGCGATCTCGAGCGCCGGTACGGGGCGAGGCTCGGCGTGTACGCCCACAATGTGCGCACCGGACGGACCGTGGCGTACCGCGCGGGGGAGCGGTTCGCGATGTGCTCGACGTTCAAGGCGTTCGCGGCGGCTGCCGTCCTGCGCGACCACGGTGGCTGCGCACCGCTGGACAAGGTGATCCACTATCCGCCGAGCGACATCCTGCCGAACTCGCCTAGGGCCGAGGAGCACCTGGCCACCGGCATGCGGGTGGGTGACCTGTGCGCGGCCGCGATCCAGTACAGCGACAACGCGGCCGGCAACCTCCTGTTGCGCCAGATCGGCGGGCCGGCCGGCCTCACCCGCTTCTTCCGGTCGCTCGGCGACCGGGTGAGCCGGCTGGACCGCTGGGAGACCGATCTCAACACCGCCATCCCGGGCGATCTGCGCGACACGACGACTCCGGAGGCCGTCGGGCGGAGCTTCGAGCGGCTGACCCTGGGCCGGGCCCTGGACGGCGCCGGCCGCGAGCAGCTCGTCACCTGGCTGAAGGGCAACACCACCAGCGCCAGACGGTTCGGTGCCGGGCTGCCCCGGGGCTGGGTCCTCGGCGACAAGACCGGGACCGGGGACTACGCCACCGCGAACGACATCGGCGTCGCCTGGACGACCCGGGGGACCCCGGTCGTGCTGGCCGTGCTGTCGACGAAGGCGGAAAAGGCCGCGCCGGTGGACGACGCCCTGGTCGCCGACACGGCTCGCGTCCTGGCGCGCACCCTCGCCCCCGGCGAGTAGGCCGCGAGGGCCTTCCGGTTGCCATCAAACGGGTTCACCCACAACAGCAACCCCGGCACGATGGCGATCTCGAACAACGTCGGCGTCGGCAATGCGGAGCGCAACTTCTCCTTGGACAAGGGGACTTCGGTGTTCCGCAGCAACACCTCGTGCCGGTTCTCCGGCAGCGGCTCCAACGACAGGACCGTCGGCGGCGCAGACGGCTCCAACCAGTTCTGGTCCGGCACGAACGGCTCCCGGTGCGCCTCGTACTCCGGCGCCCTGGGCTGGTCCTTCGCCTCGGACGGCCACCTCGTGGTGACGTGCGGCGGGACTGTCGTCACGCCTTAGCCGACCGGATCGCCCGCGTTCACGGGGTGGGCCTCCAGCTCCGGGTCGGACAGCAACTCTGCGACGAGCTCGGCGGAACCGCCGACGTACGTGCCGGCCAGGTCCACGTCACCGCCCACGCACCAGGCGCGGTCCTCGGGCCACCAGAGGTCGGGCAGCTCGGCGAACTCGTCCAGGGTCAGCGGTGAGAGGGCGTCGGCCAGGGTCCCGGCGAGCAGCACCTCGTCCCGGCCGGGCGTCGTGAACGTGGGGATCCCGTCGAACTCCCACCGGCCGTACCCGGACCACAGACCGAACCAGCAGCGCTCCGGGGTCCGGGTGTGCCGGCCCAGCACAGGGATCAGGGCCCGGGCGACATCGGGCGGGGTCGGTCCCTCGCCCGGGTGCTCGTCCCACACGCCGGGCAGGCCGTGGTCGGAGCGGTTGTGGTGGTCGTGGTCCAGCCCGATGACCTTGTGCCAGCGCGTGGTCGGGGTCACCCGGGTGCCGTGCGCGGCGGCCACGGTCGACCAGCGCACCCGCCGCTCGTCCAGCGAGGCCGGATGCAGGATCCTCGCGTAGGCCGCGAAGCCGGGCGCGGCGACTCCCGCGACGGTCCCCAAGGCGGCGTACCCCGGGGCGGGTTCGGTGAGCCACGCGGCCGGGGAGAGGTCGGCGGTACGGACGTGGAGGCGTCCGTACCACTCCGGAGCGGGGTCCCTCTGGAGCGGGCGATAGTCGTTCACCCGCACATTCTTGCGGAGAGGGCAGGATTCGAACCTGCGTGGGCCCCGTGGGGCCCGACCTTGAGGCGTGCTCGTAGGTCCCCGATCAGCCACTCCGGGCACCTCTCCCTGTTCCCGGCTTCCGGTTTCCCGTGCCGTTCACATGTATGAGAGTGGCAGGAGCCGCTGACGGGGGGCTGACGCTCCGCTGACGGGGTGCTCCAGCACCCGCCCCGCCGCACCGCCTCGGGGTGTCTGCGGGCCTGTTTTCTGAGTACGGGAACTCATGACGCCGATCCCGGCATCGGTCAGGATCGGCGCATGACGAAGATCGGAACGACGGCGGCCCGGGCCGGCATGGTCCCGCTGGCCTTACTGGCCGTGCTGGCGGCCGGATGCGGTACGCAGCGGGCCGGGGACGACGCCGGCGCGGGCGGGCCCTCACGCAGTGCGGTGGCGTCGCCGAGCACACCCAAGGACTTTCCCTGCCCCGGCGAGAGCCCCACCGCCTCGCCGCAGCCGTCCACGGCCACCCCGAGCCCCACCGCACCGCCGACCGACCACTATGCCGAGAACCACGGCTTCATGATCCCGTTCGAGCTGCACGGCAAGCGCCGCTGCCAGGGCCTCGCGGCCGTCGCGCGCGTCCGGGAGGCACTCGAACCACAGCGCAGGCGCGGCCAGTTCAGTCCCGAGAGCGTCCGCAAGGCCCTCGTCGGACTCGGGTACTCCGGCGGGCAGGTGCAGGCGTACCCGGGCGACGGTGGCGTCGGCTTCCTGATCCAGGTCGACGACTACCCGGTGTGCGTGGAAGGCAGCCTGGCCGGGAACCCGAACCTGGACGGCGCCACGACCAAGGCGGACGCCTTCGGCGGCTACCCCGACCACGACGGGTGCGACCAGCCCTCGGGCGGCCACTGACCGCACGGTCCCGGCCCAGGTCAGAGGCGTTGTTACCGACCAGTTTCCCAGTACCGCAAGTAACATGATGACCTTTGCTCTGGGTGTACCAGTCAGTCAACTCGGCGCGGTCCCAGGACGCGCCCTGCCCGGAGATCTCCATGTCCTCTTTCGATGACGCGCACAACGATCCGTTGGAAAGCGCTCGCTTCGCCTACGAGCAGCACGTACAGACGTGCCGCCAGTGCTACGTGGACGCCGCGCCCTGTGCCGTGTCCAAGCATCTGCTGCGGCTCTACAACCTCGCCCGCCGGGACCGGCTCCGCGCCACGGGGCACCCGGCACAGTGACGCCGGGGCCCGGTGGCCGCCGTCAGACCGTGCCGCCGTACACCTCGTCCACGTTCGGACGCGGTGGCCGGCCGGTGCGGGTCGCCGGGCCCTGCGCGAAGGTGCGCAGCACGTTCTCCGTGGTGCGCGTGACGAACCCGCGCGTGCGGCTGTCCATGCCGTGGTCGCGGCCGAGTTCGCCGGTGCCGGCGAGCAGGCCCTCCACCCAGCGCATGGTCCCGGTCGCGAACACCCCGGCACCGCTCGGGGCCGCGTAGTAAGCCGAGTCGCTGTGGCTGGGGCGGCCGGCGCAGACGACCGGGGAGTGCGCGGTGATCTCCAGGGGGCCGGGGGCGGCGGAGACGGGCATGACACGGTCGTACTCGACGCCCACCAGATGGGCGAAGGTGTCTCCGGGACGCACGCCGGTGCCGTCGTACAGCCAGTGATCGGCGGCGTGCACGACATACGGGGCGTCGACCGGATAGCCCTCGTACAGGACGCCGGTCAGCGAGGACTCCGGGTCGGCTGCGGGCGGGCTGCGGTAGTCGGTGGTCACCAGCGCCGGGTCGGACGCATAGCGGGGGTCGGCGCGGTAGGACGTCTTGTAGCAGACCACCGTACGGTCGCCCGCCCGCTGCCCCTCCTCCAGACGGACCCGGCGGAAACAGGTGTTCGCGCCCAGGAAGGCCACGTTCGTCCCGGCGTCCCGGGCGCGGGTGACGGACGCCCGCTGTTCGGGCGTCCAGTACTCGTCGTGCCCCAGGCAGACGACGGAATGCGCTCCGTGGAGCACCGACGGGTCCCGGTGGACGTCGACACCGGTGGTGTAGGCCAGCGGGATGCGCAGGCGTTCGGCCAGCACCACCAGTGCCCACTCGTAGACCAGGAACTTCTCGGCGCCGTTGCCCTCGTAGGGACGGTCGAAGCTGACCGCGAGCGACCGGGTGGCGTACGCGCCGGAGGAGCCCGCGTAGAGGCTGTATCCGCCCCAGCGGTTGTAGGCCTGCCAGGTGGCCGGGGCATGCAGCAGGACCGTGCGGCCGACGGCCTCGGCGGAGCGGACGATCAGCGGGATGTGACGCTGATGACCGGTGTCGGCCTCCAGTCGCAGCAGATAGGCGCCCTCCGGCCACCCGGTGGTGTCCATGCTCAGTGCGGTGGGCCAGTCGGCGCGCACGGTACGGGTGGCGGGCAGCAGGTGCGGGGGCGGCTGGGCACGGCCGGGTATCCGCGGTGAGGCCCAGATGAGACGGGCCTGCCGGCCGCCGTACCAGCCGACGCGGAACGCCGAGACCCGGAACGAGGCGGCGCTGGTCGACACGTGCAGACCGCATTCCTGTCCGGGAGCGACGCTCACCTGGTCCGTGTAGCCGGCCACCGCGTCCGGCGGGCCCGCCGAGCGGATCCGCCAGTCGGCGGTGCCCGGCGCGTCCTGTTCGGCCTCCGGCCGCAGCGGACTGTACCGGTGGGGTCGCACGGGCGGGGTCGCGGGCGCGCAGGCGCCCGCCGTGGCAAGGCCCGCGCCGGCGCACAGGGCCAGGAAGCGCCGGCGGTCCACGGTGGGTGTGCCGTGTGCTGGAATCACCACGCCTCCCGGATCCGGCCCGGTTCGTCCCCCGCCCAGGCTCCCGATCCGGCTCCGCCTCCCGCAACCGCACGACGAATCCGGGGCGGCGGCACCGGCGGTGGACGGTCCGGGTGGGACACCGGGACCACGGCACCCGCGACGTGAACCGGGCGTTGTGCCGTACGAGTGGTGTGCGGCCGTCTACAGCGGGGGATCCTCGGTGAGCTCCAGCAGCGTGCGGGCGCTCTGCCCGGCCAGGTGAGCGGTTCCGGGCGCGGCCGGAAACAGACGGCCCCAGGCGCGGGCACGCCCCAGAGCGCTCAGCCGCCACGCGAGGTGCACCGCGCGCCGGAGTTCCGCTGCCGTGTTTCCGGCTCCCGTCCACGGCTCGAGGTAGGCGTCGCGCAGGCGCGGCAGCACCTCGGGCCCGTACCGGCCGCAGGCCCGCCGGGCGGTGACCTGAAGGCTGCAGAACGGGTGGGACACGGCCGCGTCGCCCCAGTCGAAGAAGGTGTACCGGCCCGGTTCCGGGTTGAACAGCTGGCCGTCGTGCAGATCCGAGTGGTCCAGGGAGTCGGCGATGCCCGAGGCCGCGAGTTCGGCGCACCAGTCCACGAGCCGGGGCCGCAGCGTGTCGAGCCGTGCTCGTTCGTCCGGCCGCAGTGCCGTGTTCTCGGCGAGCAACCTGTCGAAGATCTCGGGCAGTTCCGACGTGCGGGCGCTCGGGACGCCCAGCCGTTCGATCTCGCGCGCGTGCGGGACCAGGGCATGCTGCATGCTCGCGTACTGGCGGAGAAGGTCCTCCCAGGCGCGCGGCTCCACGCTCTCCCGCTCGAGGACGTCCCGGAAGAGGGCGCCCCCGTCCGGCAACAGGGACCAGCCGCGGTCGGCGTCGACCGCGAGCGGCTCCAGGACGTGCTCCGGCACCCAGCGGGCCAGCGCGGCGGTCAGCGCGCCCTCGAAGCCGCTGGCCTGCGGATTCGCCTTGAACCACACGGCCGCACGCCCGGCCACCGGCACCCGCACCAGGACGGACCACGGCCGCAGCCGCACCTGCAGCCGGCCGGTCACCCGCAGCCCGTGTGCCACGAGCCCGGCCTCCACCCAGCCGAGGGCCGCGGTCCGCCAGGACTCCTGCTCCCAGGGAGTCACCGCGTCCGCGTACCGGCCCCGGTCCACGGTCGGCGACGCAAGATCGTACATCGGGCCATCTCAGCATCCCGTCCCGCGGTCGACCAGCGCTTTTCGCCCTGCGTACAGTGCGCCGGGCCGTGACTTCCAATAGCCCGACCGCACAACACGCCTGATTTACAGGCCATTTGTATGCTCGCGAACACATGTCTGGGGACTCCGGACTCCGGATGAGAGGCACGCCTGATGAGCCGTCTCGTAGCCACCGTTCTCGGGGACGTGGCCCTCGTCATCCTCGTGTCCTGGGCGTTCGGGGGCCTGACCCGGCGTCTCGGGCAGCCGGCGGTGATCGGCCAGATCCTCGCCGGGATCGCCCTCGGTCCGACCCTGATGGGCCGGTTGCCCGGGGACCCGTCCGCGCGGCTGTTCCCCGCCGACGCGCGGCCGTTCCTGTCGGTACTGGCCCAGATCGCCGTTGTCCTGTTCCTGTTCGTCGTCGGCTACGAGATCGACTTCCGCACCTTCCGGGCGGGACGCACCGCGGTGAGCGTCGCGGTGGCGGCACTGCTGACCCCGATGGCGCTCGCCCTGGGGGCCGTGGAACTGTGCGGCGGACTGTTCGCCGCCGTGGATCCCCGGCACGCGGACAACCACGCGTTCGCGCTGTTCATGGCGGTGGGGCTCTCGATCACCGCGCTGCCGGTGCTGGCGGCCGTCGTGCGGGAGCGCGGGGCCGCCGGCACTCCCGCCGGAACCGTGGCGATCGCGGCGGCCGGCTTCATGGACGTGGCGGCCTGGCTCGTGCTTGCGGCGGTGCTCAGCGACTCGGGGCAGGCCACCCGCTGGTCCTGGCCGGTCTCCCTGGCACTGCTTGCCGCCTTCGTCGCGTTCGTCCTCGGTGTGGTCCGGCCCGCGCTGCGCTGGTGGCTGAACCGGCCGGCCACGCTGCTGAGCAGTCCCGTTCCGGTGGCCCTGGTCTTCGCCCTGGGCAGCGCGTGGGCCACCGAGTCACTCGGCCTGCACGCCGTCTTCGGCGGGTTCCTCGCCGGGCTGGCCATGCCGCGCCGCGACGGTGCCCCGGGCGCCGACGTGCTGCGGCCGATGGAGCAGACCTCCGGAATGCTGCTGCCGCTGTTCTTCGTGTCCACCGGGCTGTCGGTCGACATCGGCACGCTGGGCGCGGACGGCTTCGGCCTGCTGGGGGTGCTCCTGGTGGTGGCGATCGCCGGCAAGGTCGTACCGGCCTACGGTGCGGCCCGGGTGCACGGCATGGACACCCGGCAGTCGGCCCTGGTCGCCGTCATGGTGAACACCCGAGGGCTCACCGAGCTGATCGTGCTGGACGTGGGCAGGACAGCGGGGCTCATCGGCCAGGACCTGTACGCGGTCCTCGTCCTCATGGCGCTGGTGACCACCCTCATGACCGGTCCGCTGCTGCAGCTGATCGGGAGAGCGGACAGAGTGCGCGCCCCCCGGCCGTCGGTCAGGGCCTGAACCGGGTGCGCCCCCGGCCGACGGCCGGGGGCGCACCCGTGGGGAGTGGTGGTGGTCAGGCCTGCTGCCTGCGGCGCAACGTGAGGTACGTGCCGGTGACGCCGGCGGCCAGCAGGGCGCCCACACCGAGGCCGACCGGGAGGGCCGGGATCCCCGAAGTGCTGGTGGTGGCGGCGGTGTTCTGCATCGCCGGGCCGGGCGTGATGCTCGTGGTCACCGGGGCGACGTGCTTGACGGGTCCGACGGACTTCACCGAGCCGTCCGAGTTCAGCAGCACCTGCTTGTTGTTCGGGTGCCGGAAGTCGAACATGCCCGCCAGGGAACCGGCCGTCGCGTCGAAGGAGTGGTCACCGACGCGGCCCGTGTGCCAGTTGTCCTCGATGAACCGGGTGACGGACGCCTGGTCCGTCAGCGTGTGGTCGACCTTGTCGACCTTGCTGTACGGCGAGATCACGAGCAGCGGCTGGCGGGTGCCCGGACCACAGCGGTCGGCATAACCGCCGGACGCCTTGGGGCCGTTCTGGCAGGCCGGGCCGTCGGTGGCCTTGCCGTTGGAGCCGAGCGAGGTGTCCTTCGAGCCGTTGCGCGGGGCGGCGTACGCGTGGTCGTACCAGCCGTCGGAGTCGTCGTAGGCGACGACGACCGCGGTCGACTTCCACTGCGGCGAGCTCTGGATCGCGTTGATCTGCTTGACGAGGAAGTGCTGCTCGTCGAGCGGGTCGGAGTAGCCGGCGTGGCCGTCCTGGTACTCACCGGCCTTCACGAAGCTGACGGCCGGGAGCTTGCCGGCCTTGACCGCGGCGGTGAAGTCGGTCAGGTCGTAGTTGTGGTTGGCCTGCCCGTTGTGGCCGATCTCCGAGACGCTCTTCGGCGGCAGGTGGTGCGGGTTTGCCGTCGACTTGTAGTACGCGAACGGGTTGTGGTGCGGGCTGTAGTCGGCGACGGCCGCACCGCCCGTGTTGGTGTGCGTGGTGTCGCACTTGGCGTACGACCCGGACGTCCCGTTCCACGCGGTCGAGGGCCGGAAGCCGCCCTGGAACCAGCCCCAGGACACCTTCTTCGCGTTGAGCCGGTCACCGATGTTGGCGCCCAGCATGGCCGCCAGCGCGTTGGTGCTGGTGTGGTCCTTGCCGGAGCAGTCGTCGAAGGCCGGGTCGGGGTCGTTGATCACCGTGCCCACGCCCTTCGCGTCGGGCGACTTGACGGTGTACGGGTCGGGCGTCGCCGTCCGCTTGCCGGTGGCCGGGTCGACGGAGACCACACCGTGCGTCTGACCGGAGACCAGGTTGAGCGCACCGGGCGTGGAGGGACCGTAGACCGAGCTGAAGGAGCGGTCGGACAGGGAGTAGTGCTGGGCGTAGTTCCACAGCGCGGTGACGGTGTTGCCGTCGTAGTAGTCCATGACGAGGCCGGGCTCGCCGAACAGGCCCCCGCTGCACTTGTCGACCTCGGTGTTCTGCACGTACTGGTCGGCCTTGCCGCCGTTCGCCGCGTACTGCTCGGCCCCGTAGGAGTGGTTCTGGTCGCAGGTCATCGCCTGGGCGGGGGAGAGCCGCTTAGGCGTGTACTGGTTGGGGTTCGTCTTCAGCAGTCCGGCGTGGGCCAGGGTGTCGATGTTCCTGGGCGTGTTCCTCGACGCCTTGAACTTCGTGCCGTCCGTGTTGGCGGCCTTCGGGTACGTGGCGAAGTAGTGGTCGAAGGAGATGTTCTCGTCGAAGATCACGACGACGTGCTTGATGGGCGTCGCGGTAGAGGAGTGCCCGGCGGGCGCCGCCGCCCAGCCGGGCGCGTTGCTGCCGAGCACCGTGAGCGCCGCCGCTCCGGCGAGCGCCGTGATGCTCCGCGTCGCCGCTCGTCTTCCTCTGCTGGCCATGGTGGTTCACCCTCCGGGCGAGAACGTCTGTGCGTCGTACGAGCACGGATGCTGCGCGAGCGGCGGGGCGCCTCGGCGGAGGGGCGGTGGCGCGGGAGTGAACACCGGGTCAGGGATGCTGGGGCAAACCTTGACGGTGAATTGACCAGCCTGTCCGCCGAGTTGTCCGGACAGGCTCAGCCCAGCAGGGCGCGCCCGTACCAGTCCGACGCGTCCCGCACGCCGGGCAGCGCGAAGAAGTAGCCGCCGCCGAACGGGGAGATGTAGTCGGTGAGCGGCTCGCCCGCCAGCCGGTGCTGCACGGTCTCGAACTGCCGTACCGGATCCTGCTGGTAGCAGGTGAACAGCAGGCCCATGTCGAGGTTGCCGTTGCCGTCCATGCCCCGGTCGTAGTTGTAGGCGCGGCGCAGGATGCGCTGGTGGGCGGTGGCGGCGGTGCGGGGGTTGGCGAGGCGTATGTGGGCGTCCAGCGGGATGACGTCGCCCTTGGGATCGTCGGCGTACTTCGGTGTGTCGTGCTCGTGGTCGCCGTCCAGCGGCGCGCCGGACGAGCGGGCCCGGCCGAACATCCGCTCCTGCTCGCTCAGCGAGACCCGGTCCCAGAACTCCACCAGCATCCGGATCAGCCGGACGACCTGATAGCTGCCGCCCACCGCCCAGTCCGGCTCGCCCATGCCCTCGCCCACCCACACCAGGCGGTCCATCTCACCGGTGCTGTGCGCGTCCGGGTTGGCGGTGCCGTCCTTGAACCCCAGCAGATTGCGCGGGGTGCCGGAGGGCCGGGGCGGACTGGAGAAGCCGTCCAGGCGCCAGCGGACCTGCATGCCGCCCCGGGTGTGCCGGGCGATGTCGCGCAGGGCGTGCACAGCGGTGTCGGGGTCGTCGGCGTGCAGCTGGAGGCTGAGGTCGCCGTGACACCACTCGGACCGCAGGTCGTCGTCCGGGAAGGCGGGCATGGCGGTCAGCCGCCGGGGCCGCAGCGCGGCCAGCCCGAACCGGTCGTCGAAGAGCGAGGCGCCCACGCCGATGGTCAGGCCCAGCGCGCCGGAGGGCAGCCGGTCGCCCAGGATGCCCGAGTCCGCGGGCGGCCCGGTGATGCCCACCGGGGACGGGGTCCCGCCCGAGGTCAGGAACCGGGCCCGGTCGGTGAGGGTGCGCAGCAGGTCGGTCAGGTCCGCGCGGTGTTCCGCGGTCACGTCGAGCGACACGAACACGCTGGTCCGGCGCGAGGGCGCGAGCACGGATGCCTGGTGGGCGCCGTGGAAGGGGACGACGGCCGCCGTGGGCGCGGCGGCACCGGTGGCGAGCCCGGCTCCCGCGAGGGCCGCACCGCGCAGGAAGCCGCGCCTGCCCACTCCGCCGTGCCGGTCTCTTCCGCTCACGCCGTCCTCCGGGGATCGCACAGGGTCGCCACCGACGCGAGCCGCTCGACCAGGTCACCGAAGACCGAGTCGACGCGCTCCCGCCCGGCGCGGGGCAGGGCCGCCGGCGCGGGCCGGCGGCCGCCGTGCCGGAATCCGTCGAGCAGGTGCTGCGCCAGGTCCAGGTCCCGGTCGAGGCCGGGCAGGTCGGCGTACCGGGTGGTGAGCAGGGGACGCAGCCGGGACAGCACCTCGCGGGTGCCGTCGAGGTTGGCACGGGCGGTGTCGAGGTTGCTGCCGCTGCCGTAGTCGGTCCGGCCGGTCAGCTCGAACTGCACGGTGTTCTCCAGGATCTCGTGCGCGCGCAGACCGAGCTGGGACGGATCCATGCGGGTCTGCGACCAGCTGTCGCGCAGCCGGTTCACCGCCTTGACCAGCGCCGCGGCCGGGGCGCGCAGGCGGCCCGCGGACTGTCCGTGCCACAGCCCGTACTCGACGCGGTGGAACCCGGTGAAGCCCCGGTCGGCCACCCCGGCGGGCAGCCCCGCGTCCGTGCCGTCGATCTGCCCGTCCGCGTCCCCGAAGGCGTCGTACGCCGCCCCCAGCCGCTCGTACTGCAGATGGGCCGGCAGCCAGGCCGACCGGGCGCCGGCGAGATCGCCGCGGTCGATGTCCCGGCCCAGCTTCGCCGTCAGCCGCACCAGCTCGTCCAGACCGCCGCCGACCCACTTCTGGTAGGCGAGTGCGGGCGGGATCAGATCGTGCTCGGTGACCGGGGCCGCCCCTGGGCCGCGCCGCCCCGACGTGACGCGGATGATGGGCCCGGTGACGGCGTCGGCGTCGTCGGGCACGCACTTGAAGGCGTACGTGCCCTTGCCCAGCCGGACGGTCAACTGCCGTGTCGTCCCCGGGCCGATGCCCTCCACCGCGCCGTACACCACCTGACTGCCGGGGTCCTCGAGATAGACCTCGGCGGCACCGTCGGAGGCGTTGTGCAGGTCGAAGGTCTGCACCCCGGACGCGGGCCGGGTCCAGCCGCGACCGCAGCGGCTCGGCGAGACCTCGATCGTGACGGACCGCGCGGCCCGTGCGGGGCGCCCGCCCACGAGGGAGAGCGCCAGCAGGGTTCCTCCCACGGCCAGGGCGAAGGCGAGGACCAGTACGCCAGCCGTTCGGAGAGCGACCGGCCGCGAGCCGAGGCGGGGCAACGGCATGGCGAGCCTTTCCGGAACGACGTACGCAGACGTCCACGCGGCCGAGCGCAATGGCTGTGCGAACACCGGCGGGACGGCCTCATGTTAGGCAGCCCTTCGCACCCGAACAGCCGTCCCGACGATTCATTGACCAGGAATTCCCTCCGGGTTCACCGGCGGTCGTCCGGCCCCGCAGGGTCAGGGCTGCTCCGTGAGCCGGAAGCTCTGGGCGGGGGAGCCGTCGCAGGTGCGCTGGGTCAGCTGGACACTGTCCGTGGCCGTGGACGTGGCGCTGAGACACCGGCCGCTGTGCCGGGCCACGAAGTGATAGCTGCCGTCGGCCTGTTGGACCGGGCTCCACTGCTGGTTGCGGCCGCCTCCGTAGGACCACAGCTGGAGCGGGGCGCCGTCGGCGGTGGACCGGTCGGTGACGTCGACGACCTGCTGGGGGTTGCCACGGCTGGTGATGCGCACATATCCGCTGTCGGTGGACCGGAACTGGTACTGCTGGGCGGCGGTCCCGTTGCAGGTGTACTGCTGGATCGCCGTGCCGTCGGCGGTGGCCGCGCCCCGGGCGTCCACGCAGGTGCCGTTGCCGGCGTTGCGCAGCGTGTACCAGGCGGTCTCGGAGATCGGGCCGGCCGGCGGCCGGCCGTCCGCAGCCCCGCCCAGCCACTTGAGGCCGTCGAGGACGAACCGGTTCTGCGTCTCGCTCGCGAAGGTCGAGGACAGCGGCGTGTCGGTGGCGTAGTCCATCGCGTTGTGGCCGAAGTTCGCGTACAGCATCCGGTACTTGGTGTTCGTCCACAGGATCGGGTAGTAGCCGCTGTACCAGGTCTGGTCGGGATCGGTGCCCAGCGGGAAGCTGCTGGGGTCTATGGAGGCCAGAATCCTGATGTCGGGGTTCTGGCGCAGGTCGTTGGACCAGCTGTACCACTCGCTCACCGACGAGGTGAACGTGGCCGGCAGGTTCTGCGTCGCGGGATGGGTACGGTCCTCCACGCGCAGCACGGCCGTGGTCGGGCCCCAGGTGTTGGACCTGAAGTTGCCCGATCCCAGGAACTGGTTGTGGTACCAGGACCAGCCCGAGGCGTTCGTCGTGAACGCCGAGACGTGGAAGCCCATCCAGGCACCGCCGGAGCGCATGTAGTGCTCGAACCCGGTCCGTTGGGCCGCCGTCTGCGGCAGGTCGTCGAGGAAGAGGACCACCTGGTAGGCGTTCACCCCGCCGTTGGCCAGCAGATCCCAGTTGCTGCTGGCGGTGTAGGTGAACCCGTTGGCCGCAGCCTGTTCGGGGAACCATTCGTTCGCTTCTTTGACGAAGCTGATGTGCGCCGCGTCCCAGGTGCCGTTGTACAGGGCCAGCACCTTGAAGGGCGCCGCCGCGGTCCGGTCCGCGGCCCGCGCGGGCGCACCGGCCATGCCGAGCAGCACGGCCAGCAGGAGAAGCAGTCGTAGGGGAAGAGAGCACGACGACGTTCTGACACCGAGCATGTGCCGCTCCTGTCGTGTGGGGGTTGCTGCAACGTAAAGGTCTGAACCAAGGTCGTCAAGAGGTGAAGTAACCGAGGAATCGGACGCGTTGGAGCATGCACTGCTTGAACCGTCCGACCGGGGGATGGTCGGGAAGTCGCATCCTCCGGCCCGGCAGGCGCCGCGTCGGCCTGCCGGGCCTGCGATCGGGGCTCAGTGGTGCTGTACGCTCATGCCTCGAATCGAGGTGTACCGAAAAGAGGTATGTGCGTGTCCCGAGTCCAGGCCTCCCCTGTCCCGCTGGTCTACGGCGAACACCCGGACCACGCCGCCGATCTGTTCCTGCCTGCCGAAGGGGTGGGACCGGGCGTGCCGTTGGTGCTGTTCTTCCACGGCGGCTTCTGGCGTGCCGAGCACGATCGGCAGCATGTCGCGGGATTCGCCCGGGCCCTGGTGGCGCAGAGCGGCTGTGCGGTGGTCAGTGTCGAGTACCGCCGGGTCGGTGGTGGAGGGGGCTGGCCGGTCACGTTGACCGACACGGCGCAGGCCGTCGACCGGCTGCCCCGCCTCGCCGCGCAGGCCGCGCCCGGTCGTGTCGACCCCGCGCGCGTGGTCTACGCCGGGCACTCGGCCGGCGGCCACCTCGCCCTGTGGGCCGCGCTCCGGCATCGGCTCCCCGACGGCGCACCCGGCCGGACCGAAACTCCGCCCGCGGTGCTCGGGGTGCTCGCCCTCGCCCCCACCGCGGACCTGGCGTGGGCCGATGAACTGGGCAGCGGCCGGGGCGCCGTCGCCGCCTTTCTCGGTGGTGCGAGGGAGAAGGTCCCGGACCGGTACGCCGCCGCCGACCCGGCAGCCCTGGGCGTCCCCGCAGGTCGTACGGTCGTGGTCCACGGCACCCGCGACGAGGCGCTGCCCGTCGCCATGGCCCGCAGGTACGCGGCACGGGTGGCCGCCACGCTCCACGAGCTGCCCGGGGCCGGTCACTTCGACGTGATCGACCCCGGCGCGGCGGCCTGGCCCGTCGTGACCGAGGGGCTGTGGACCGTCGTCGCCGGGGTCGAGGTCTGAAGCAGGGTGCGGCCGCGCCCTGTTCAGCGAACGGGGAATCCGAAGGAGTACCCCTGCTGCTTCAGCCAGGGCAGCAGGGTGCTGAGCGCGGCCACGGTCTGCGAGCGGTCGCCGCCGGCGTCGTGGAAGAGCAGGGTCGGGCCATTGTGCAACTCGCCCTTGACGGTGTTGATGATGGCGTCGGTGCCGGGCCGCTCGAAGTCCTTGGAGTCGACGTTCCAGCCCAGCGGCCGCATCCCGTGCGAGGCCGCGAGGTGCCGGCTGTACGGGGTGAACGCGCCGCCCGGGGCCCGGTAGTACATCGGCCGTACGCCCCCGGAGGCCTTCGTGATCTGGCTCTCGGCGTCCAGGATCTGCTGCGACTGGTAGGCCTGGGACTTCTTGTCCATGGTGGTGTCGTGCGACACCGTGTGGTCGCACAGCCGGTGCCCGGCCTCCACCACCTTCTTGACCATGTCGGGGTGCGCCTCGGCCTGGGTGCCGACCATGCAGAACGTCGCCTTCACGCCGTTGTCCTTGAGCACCTGCAGCACCTGCGGGGTCCACTGCGGGTCCGGGCCGTCGTCGATGGTGATGTTGACCGCGTGGTCGCCGCCGTCGGAGGCGTGGACGATGGTGGCGGACACGGGCACCGCCTTCTTGGCGGCGGGGTGCGCCGCCTGGTGCCCACTGGGCTGGCCGGCCTGCGCGGTCCATACCGACGTGGCGGCGGCGACCGCCGTCACTCCGAGCGCCGCCGCGACCACCCGGCCGTACCATCCCCGCCCGCCATGCCGTGCCATGTCCGCCCCGATCCTCGCCGTGTTGGTGGGTCCCCCCATGCACCTGTCAGGACGGCATAAGTGGGCCGCGGGATCCGTCTGTTACGGATCACGGACAATTCCGGGGTACTTCCGGGACAGGTGCCGGAGCGGCCTCGCCGAAACCCCCCTCCCGTGGGCCGAATTCCATCTCCCTCTGTTCATCCACCTGAACATCGCTCATGTGGGTGTACATGGCCGGGCGGGCTGTGCAAGGCTCGGTCAACTTCCCTTCCACTGTGCCGAGTTGGAGGACGCGAGTCGATGGAGATCTCCCGACGTTCCGTACTGACCACGGCCGCCGGCGCCGCTGCCCTGTACGCGGTGCCGACGACAGCGGCCCGGGCGGCCGAGCAGACCCCCGCGGCGGACGTCCGTACGCTCAGGGCCGCCGCCGACTACGCGATCGGGAAACTCCGCACCGTCGCCCCGGGGGTGACGGCCTTTCCGGTCGGCACGAAGGCGGAGAAGTGGGTGTACTCGCAGAACGGCGACTGGGTCGGCGGCTTCTGGCCCGGCACGCTCTGGATGGCCTGGCTGTACAGCGGCGACGACACCTTCCGTACCCTGGCACTCGACTCCGCGAAGAAGCTCGCTCCCCGTCAGACCGACACCACCACCCACGACCTCGGCTTCCTCTTCTACCCCTCCTGGGTCACCGCATGGCGCCTGACCGGCGACGACACCTGGCGGACCGGCGCCATGCGGGCGGCCGACTCGCTGATCCGGCGCTACAACCCGGCCGGCCGCTTCATCCGGGCCTGGGGCGCCTTGAACGATCCGAACAACGCGGGCCGCGTCATCATGGACACGATGATGAACCTCGACCTGCTGGCCTTCGCGAGCGAACAGACGGGCGACGGGAAGTACCTCGGCATCGCCACGGAACACGCGAAGACCGCCCAGCGGGTGTTCCCGCGCCCGGACGGCTCGACCCCCCACGTGTACGACTTCGACCCCGCCACCGGCGCGCCGATCGGCCCCGGCACCGTGCAGGGCTACAGCCCCGCGTCCTGCTGGGCGCGGGGGCAGGCCTGGGGCATCTACGGGTTCACCACGATCCACCGCCGCACCGGTGACCGGCAGTTCCTGACGACCGCACGCCGGCTCGCCGACTACGCGCTGGGCGCCCTCACCCCCGACCACGTCCCCGTGTGGGACTTCCGGGCACCCCAGCAGCCGTACGACGTCAAGGACGCCTCCGCCGGCGCGATCACGGCCTGCGGACTGCTGGACCTGTCCGCGGCGACGGGCAGGCCCGAGTACCGGGAAGCCGCACTACGGCTGCTGACCGCGCTGGCGAAGACCTGTCTGACCAGGAACTCGACGCGCGCCGAGGCCGTCGTCGCCCGCTGCACCCGCAACCGCCCGGCCGAGGACGGGATCGAGATCTCCCTCCCGTACGCCGACTACTACCTTCTCGAAGGCATCCTGCGCGTCCTGCAGCCCCAGGACGTCGACCGGGCGATCGACCTGTCCGGCTCGAAATGAGGGCGACCGGGAGCCGATGCGAGGTTACGGTGCCCTGATGCCCCTCTATCCGGAGATCGAGCCGTACGCACACGGCATGCTCGACGTCGGCGACCACAACCTCGTGTACTGGGAGACCTGCGGCAACCCCGAGGGCAAGCCGGCGGTCGTGCTGCACGGCGGTCCGGGATCCGGGTGCGGCCCCTACCCCCGGCGCCTGTTCGACCCGGCCGCCTACCGGATCGTCCTGCTCGACCAGCGCGGCAGCGGCCGCTCGACACCGCACGCGAGCGACCACGAGACCGACATGAGCGTCAACACGACCGCGCACGTCATGGCCGACCTGGAGCTGCTGCGGCGGCACCTCGGCATCGAGCGCTGGCTGGTGTGGGGCGTGTCGTGGGGCTCGGTGCTCGCCCTGCGGTACGCGCAGACGCATCCGGAATCCGTCTCCGAGCTGGTGCTGACCGCAGTCGCGACAGGCTCCGGCGCCGAGGTTGAGCTGCTCACCAGGGGACTCGGCAGGATCTTCCCGGAGGCCTACGACCGGTTCCTGGCCCAACTGCCGCCCGCCGAGCGCGACGGCAACCTCGCCGCGGCCTACAACCGGCTGCTGGAGTCCCCCGACCTCGCGGTACGCGAGCGGGCGGCGCGGGCCTGGACCGACTGGGAGACGGCGATCATCCCCGCACCACCGCGCTCCGTCGCCCGCTTCGAGGACCCCGCGTACCGCATGGGCTTCGCCCGCACCGTCACCCACTACTGGGGCAACGACCACTTCCTGAGCGAGGGGGAGGGCGACGGCGAGGGCGTGGTCCTGCGCGACGCCCAGCTCCTCGCGGGCATCCCCGGCACCCTCGTGCAGGGGTCGCTCGATTTCGGCAACCTGCTCGGCATCGTCTGGCGCCTCCACCGGTCCTGGCCCGGCAGCGAGTTGGTCACCGTGGGCGACGCCGGCCACACCACCGGGGCACCCGGTGTGGCGCAGGCACTGGTGGCGGCGACGGACAAGTACCGGAAGTGAGGGCGAGGCAGAGGCTGGCCACGCACTCGAACACGCCTCGATCCAAGGGCCCGTCAGGTGAGCGGCCGCCGCGCGTACACCTCGATCTCGATCTTCATGCGAGGGTCGGCGAGACCGCAGACGAGCATCGTCGCGGCCGGGCGGACCTCGCCGAAGCAGCGGCGCAGGACCGGCCAGCAGGGCTCGAAGTCCTCGCGGTCGGGCAGCAGGTAACGCACCCGTACGACGTCCGCGAAGCCGCAGCCCGCCTCGGCCAGCGCGGCACCGATGTTGCGGAGGCACTGCTCGGCCTGTTCCACCACGTCGTCGGAGATGGTCATGGTGGCGTAGTCGAACCCGGTCGTCCCGGACACATGGACCCAGTCGCCGTCCACCACGGCACGGGCATACCCGATCTGCTCCTCGAAGGCCGAACCGCTGAGGATCGCACGTCGCTCTGTCATGCGCCGAACGCTAGGTGACCTGCATCGATACGTCTAATGCCGGGCAGGGCATGACCTGTGTCTCGGCGTACGACGCGACCCGAACTTCCCCTCGCGGGCTGGTCGACGACCTCGCGGAGCCCTAGACGGCACCCTCCTGAACGGGATCCCGGGATGCCCGGCGATCTGGATCACCGGCCGGGGCTGCGGTACGCAACGCCGCCTCGACCCGGCGGTTGCTGGTCATGGTCGACGTGACGGCGGTCATGGCGAGGAGGAGGCCGGCGGCGGTGTAGAGCGGGGTGCGTACGTCGTAGGTGGTGGCCAGCCAGCCGCCGAGGAAGGCGCCGAACGGGGCGGCGCACATGGCGAGCATGCGGGAGGTGGAGGCGACCCGGCCCATCAGGTGGGCGGGGACGATCGCCTGCCGCAGGGAGGGGCCGAGCACCATCGTGGCGCCCATGCCCGCGCCGCAGACGGCGAGCGCGAGGCCGGCGACGTACGGGTTCGGGGCGCCGGCAAGGCCCAGGATGGCGAGTCCCTCGACCGCTGCCGTGCAGGTCAGTGCGGTGCCGGTGCCGAGCCGTCGGCCGAGGAAGGAGGCGATGCCCGCGCCGAGCAGACCGCCGGTGGCCTCCGCGGTGAGCAGCAGGCCGAAGCCGAAGGTGTCGATGCCGAGACGATCGTGCGCGAAGAGGGCGAGTACGGTCTCCACAGCGAGGAAGGCGATGTTCCCGACCGCCGGACGCAGCGCGAGCCCGAGCAGCAACTGATCCCGGAACACGTACGAGGCGCCGGCCCGCGCCTGCCTCAGTAGCGACTCACGGGCCTGCGGAACGGGCCGGGGTGCGGCAGGCAGCGACCGTACGAGCAGTGCGGAGAGCGCGAACGACACCGCGTCGGCGAGCAGTGGAAACGCCCGCCCGAGCGCGAGCAGGGCGCTGCCCGCAGGTGGCCCCGCGAAGCCGGACGCGGCGGTCTGGGTGCCGCGCAGGCGGGAGTTGGCGCGCTCCAGGAGCGCGGGGTCGCGGCCGAGCAGGTCCGGCAGATAGGCCGTGGCGGCCGTGTCGAAGAGGAGTCCGCCGAGGCCTAGCAGGAAGGCGACGGCCGCGAGCAGTGGAATGCTCAGCACGTCGAGTGCGGCCGCTGCCGCCGGTATCGCGAGCAGCACCGCACGCGCCGCGTCCGTGACCCACATCGTGCGCCGACGGTCCCAGCGGTCCACCAACGCACCGCCGAGCACCCCGAACAGCAGCCACGGCAGCGTTCCGGTCGCCGTCACGACGGCGAGCGCCATCGGATCCCGCGTCAGCGTCAACGCGAGCAGCGGCAGCGCGGCATGAGTCACCCCGTCACCGAGCGAGGAGATCGTCTGCGCAGTCCACAGCCGTCCGAACCCGGTCGTCAACTTCCGGACGTCCGAGGTCACTTGGCGTCCCCTTCGGCCTGCTCGTGCGAAGCCGGGTGGAACAGTGCGAAGACGAGTGACGCGTCCGGCAGCGACGGATCGGACAGCTCCCGGTACTCGTCCGCCAGCGCCTGCAGTCGCGCCCCCAGCTCCGCGAACTGCTCCTCGGTGAGCCGCAGATGCGCCATCCGCACGTGCCGCTCGCCATCTGCGGGCGCTGCCTCCAGGTCCGCCACCGCATGCCGCATCAGCACATCCGGCCCTCCCTCGCCCGGATCCGGCAGCACGATCGCCCGCGCGGCCATGGCGTAGTACCGCTCGGTGACCCCACGGACCTTCCTGGTGCGTACCACCTTCACCAGGCCGGCCCGTTCGAGCAGCCGTACGTGGTAGCTGGAACTCCCCTTCGCGAGGCCCAACCGTTCGGCGATCTGCGTGATCGTCGAGGGCTCGAAGCGGAGCACGGCCATGATCCGGTGACGCGTGAGATTGGAAACGGCGCGCAGCTGCTCGTCAGTGGTGACGTGGAACGTCTCGGGAAGATCATCGCTAGGCATGCCCCCAATGGTCAACGTTTCTTGACCATTGGGCAAGGGGTTATTCGTTCAGACTTCCGGAATCGGCTATTCAGCAGGTGAGGCCCAAGTTCCTGAACAAGGTCGCCGAACTGCGCGAGCGCGGCGTCGGCTTCACCTCGCGCAACGCGGCCGTCAGCGGCCGTAACGGCGCTCCCGGGCCGCGTACGACCGCAGGGCGCGCAGCAGGTCGATCTCGCGGAACGCCGGCCACAGGACGTCGACGAAGTGCACCTCGGCGTAGGCGGACTGCCACAGCAGGAAGCCGGAGAGCCGCTGTTCGCCGGAGGTGCGGATGATGAAGTCGGTGTCGTGCCCGGCCGGCGAGTACAGGTTGTCGGTGATGTGCTCCAGATCGAAGTCGGCGGCCAGCTCCGTGGGGTCGCCGCCCGCACTGATGTGCTTGTCGAAGGCCGCCTTCACGGCGTCGACGATCTCCCGGCGGCCGCCGTAGCCGACGGCGACGTCGACCTTCAGCCCGCCCCGGCCCTGGGTGAGGGCGGCGGCCTCCTTGAGGACCCGGGCGGTGTTCCCGGGCAGCAGGTCGAGCGCGCCGATGATCTCGATCTCCCAGGGCTCCCCGGGGGCGCAGATGCGCCGGACGGTCTCCTCGATTATGTCGAGCAGGGGACCGAGTTCGTCGGCCGGCCGGTGGAGGTTGTCGTCCGACAGCATCCACAGCGTGACGTGCTTGATGCCGGCGTCGGTGCACCAGTGCAGGAAGTCCGTGACCTTGGCACCGCCGACGCGGTAACCCTCCCGGACGTCCTGATGTCCCGCACCCCTGGCCCAGCGCCGGTTCCCGTCCAGCATGATCGCCACGTGCCGCGGCCGGGGCAGGCCTTCCAGCTTGCGGTTCAGGCGCCGTACATAGATCGCTTCCAACGCCGAACGCAAGGCCTTCATCGCCACGCCGATGTCCCTTCTCCTACCCGTGTTTGAGGGCGCAAGGATAGTGCCACCCTCCGTGCAGGGGCCACGCGGGAGTGGAGCCTTCCGCCCGCGCGAAGAGGCTACGCTGCGGGCGTGACCGGTCGACCGATGAGCCGCCGCGGCCTGTTGGAGGCCATGGCCCTCGGCGCCCCGGCCCTCGCCCTGGCCGCCTGTGCCGGGGACGGCGGACCCGACTGGCGGCTCAGACTCGCGACGGGAGCGCCCGGCGGGCCGTACAACGCCTTCGGCAAGGCGCTGGCCGCCGAGGCCGCCCGGACCGTCCCCCGGCTGCACATCAGCCCGCTCAGCACCTCGGCCAGCGTGGACAACCTGCGCAGGCTCGGCGCCGGATCGGCGGACCTGGGCCTGGCGATGGCGGACGCCGCCGAGGACGCCGTCCAGGGACGGGAGCCGTTCTCGGACCGGGCCGCCGTTACGGCTCTCGCCCGCGTCTACGTCAACTACACGCACCTGGTCGTACCGGCCGACGGACCCGTGCGGTCCGTGGGGGATCTCGCGGGCCGGTCGGTCGCCACCGGCGCGGCGGGCTCCGGCGGACAGGTACTGGCGAACCGGCTGCTGCGGGTGACGGGTCTGACCGGCAAGCGGTCGGTACGGCAACGGCAGCTGGGCCTCGCCGCCTCGGTGCAGGCGCTGCGCACGGGCACGGTCGACGCGCTGGTCTGGGCCGGGGGAGTGCCGACCCCCGCCCTGTCGGCGCTGGCCGGCGAACGCCCTTTGCGCTTCCTGCCGCTGGAGGAACAGGCCGCCGACCTGCGCGACACGTACGGCCCCGTCTACACGGCGGTCACCCTCCCGGCCGGCGTCTACGGGCTCACCGAACCGGTCGGCACCGTCGGCGTGGGCAACTATCTGCTGGCCCGCTCCCAGGTGCCGCAGCAGGCGGTGCGCGCGGTGCTCCAGGTGGTGTTCGACCGCTGGCGCGTGCTGCTGCGGGAGGTCACGGCGGGCGCCCGGCTCGAACCCAGGTTCGCTGTCGCCACGGGGGACGTACCTCTGCACCCCGGCGCGGTGGCCTACTACCGCTCGGTCTACGGCTGACCCGGCACCGGACCCGGCAGACGAAGCTCCACCGCCAGGCCGTGGGGACCGTTGCCGGCCGTGGTGAGGTGACCCCCGCTGAGGCGGGCGATCTCGTCGGCGATGGCCAGGCCCAGACCGCTGCCGGGCACGTTCTGATGCTCGGGCGCCCGGGTGAAACGCCGGACGAGCAGGGGGAGCTGATCGTCCGGCACTCCCGGGCCGTCGTCGGCGACGCGCACCACGACCTCCCCGTCCGCGAGCGCGGCCGTCACCGTGACCCGCCCGCCGCACGGGACGAACTTGACCGCGTTGTCGAGGACCGCGTCCAGGATCCGGCCGACGGCGTCCGGCACGGCCGGCGCCCGCAGCCCGTCCCGTACGGCGGCGGCGCTCAGCTTCAGCCCGGAGGCCTCGAACACCGGCTGCCACGCGGCCACCCGCTCACGCACCCCGCGGGACACGTCCTGCTCGGTCCGCTCCGCCGCCCCCGACTCCACCCGCGCCAGCGCGAGCAGGCCGTCGAGCAGTTCCTCCAGGCGCTCCGCCTCGTCGAGGGCGCGCGCGTGCTCCTTTCGGCCGGGGCCGGGCGCGAGGTGCGGCTCGACGTTCTCCAGCTGGAGCACCAGCGTGGCCAGCGGGTTGCGCAGTTGGTGCGAGGCGTCGGCGACGAAGGCGCGCTGACGGCCGAGGGAGTCGGCGACCGCCTCGGCCATGCCGTTGAAGTGCAGACGCAGGCTGCGCAGCTCGGGCGGTCCCGTGTCGGATACGGCCCGGGTCTCCAGGCTGCCGCACGCCAGTGCGGCGACGGCCCGGTCGAGGTCACGGACCGGGCGCATCAGCCAGCGGGTGATGCCGGCCGCGACCAGGGCCGCGGCAGCGAACGCGAGGAGCGCCCCGCAGGCGACGATCGCCCAGCGCACGGTCACGTCCCGGCGGGCCGCGGTGGTCGGGACGGCCAGCAGGACGGCGCCGCTGACCCGTTCGTCCCGGCCGACCGGCTCGGCGAGCACCACCCGGTCCGGCCCCCACGGCCGTACGGTCGGCAGCCGCTCGGTGGACCGCCCGGTCAGCGCCCGGCCCAGGGCGTCGTCCGCGGCGGACCGGGAGACCCTGGCCCCCGCCTGCGCGAGAGTCCGCCCCGCGGAGTCCACCACGGTCACCGAGGCGCCGTACAGCTCGGCGTACCGGCTGATCTCGGTGGACAGCTCGGCACGGTCGGCGGCCGTCCGCACCCGGTCGGCCAGGTCGGCGAACCGCACCGCGTCGGCGCGCCGCTGGAGCAGCAGATGCTCCGTACGCCCGCTCGCGTACGAGCCGGCCAGCGGAACCGACAGCAGCAGGGTCGCGGCCCCGATGAGCACCATCAGCACGGCCAGCAGCCTGCGCCTCATGGCCGGCGGCCGTCCTGGCCGTCGGTCCCGAGCTGGTATCCGAAGCCCCGCACCGTACGCACCACTTCGGCGCGGCCCGTCTTCGCGCGGATGCCCGCCACGTGAACGTCCAGGGACCGGGACGCGGCGAGGAAGGCGTCGCCCCAGATCCGGTCCAGGATCTCCTCGCGGGAGTGCACCTCGTCCGGCCGGGCGGCGAGGAAGGCGAGGACGTCGAACTCGCGCCGGGTGAGCCGTACTTCCGCGCCGCCGGCCGTGACCGTACGGCCCGCGATGTCGATCTCCACATCGCCGGTGCGTACGGGACCTCCGCCACCGTCCGTGCCGCGGGCCGACGCCGACCCGGTACGGCGGCGCACGGTGTCGATCCGGGCCATCAGCTCGTTCATCCGGAACGGCTTGACCACGTAGTCGTCCGCTCCGGCCCGCAGCCCCTGCACGATGTCGCGTTCCTCGCAGCGGGCCGTCACCACGATCAGCGGCGCGTCGCACACCGTGCGCAGCCGCCGCAGCAGCTCGAGACCGTCGAGATCGGGCAGACCGAGGTCGAGCAGCACGAACTCGGCCGCGTGGACGTACCGCAGCGCGTCCAGGGCCCGGCCGGCCCTGCGCACCGTGTGCCCGCGCTGGGCGAGGGCCGTGGTCAGAGCCTGGGCCATACGGTCGTCGTCCTCGACGAGCAGCGCGTCCATGTGAAGTCCTCGTGCCGTGGTGACCTGGGCTGCAGCTTACGGAAGCCGCACGGCCCGGGTCACCGTCGCGTCAGCCGGCGGCCTTCGCGGGAGCGCGGTCGCGACCGGCGTCCGCCTCGGACTCGGCGCGGCTGAGCGCCGCGTTGCGGGTGTCCGGCATCAGCACGTAGGTCACCAGCGACACGAGCGCGCACCCCGACACGTACCAGAAGAACACCTTCTCGTGACCGCTGTCCTTGAACCACAGGGCCACGTACTCCGCCGTCCCGCCGAACAGCGCGTTGGCGACGGCGTACGGCAGCGCCACCCCGAGGGCGCGCACCCGGGTGGGGAACAGCTCCGCCTTCACGGCCGCGTTGATCGAGGTGTACCCGGTGACGACGACCAGCGCCAGCAGGGACAGCCCCAGCGCCGGCCAGTACGAGGACGCCGAGCCCAGGGCGGTCATGATGGGGTACGTGCCCACCGTGCAGCCGACCGCGAAGGTGATCAGCAGCGGCCGGCGGCCGATCCGGTCGGAGAGCATCCCGGCGAAGGGCTGGAGCAGCGCGAAGACGGCGAGCGCGGTGAAACTCACCAGGGTGGCCGTGGACTTGGCCATGCCCGCGCTGCCGATCAGGTACTTGGTGAGATACGTGGTGTACGTGTAGTACGCCACCGTCCCGCCCAGGGTGAGCGCCATGACCAGCCCGGCCTCGCGGCGGTGTTGCCACAGCGCGCGGAGGGTGCCGCGCGCGGTGTCCGTGGGGCCGTCCGCCCCGGACTCCTCGGTGAACGCGTCGGTCTCGGTCAGCCGCCGTCGCAGCCAGAACACCACCCCGGCGAAGAGCGCGCCGATGACGAAGGGGATCCGCCAGCCCCAGCTCTCCAGCTGGTCCGTGGTCAGGGTGTGCTGCATCGTGATGAGGATGGCGAGGCCGAGGAGCTGGCCGCACGTCATCGACACGTACTGGAAGGAGGAGCCGAGCCCGCGCCGGTCGCGGGCGGACGCCTCGGTCAGATAGGTGGCGCTGGCGGCGTACTCGCCACCGATGCTCAGGCCCTGCAGCAGCCGGGCCACCAGCAGCACCACGGCGCCGAAGTAGCCGGCCCGGCCGTAGGTGGGCGCGACGGCGATGAGCAGGGCGGCCACCGACATCATGGTGACGGTGAGGGTGAGCGCGCTCTTGCGGCCGTGCCGGTCTGCCGCCCGCCCGAGGATCCACCCCCCGACCGGACGCATCAGGAAGCCGACGGCGAAGATGCCCGCCGTGTTGAGCAGCTTGGTGGTCTGGTTGTCGCCGGGGAAGAACGAGTCGGCGAAGTAGATCGCGAAGCTGGCGTAGACGAACCAGTCGTACCACTCGACGAGGTTGCCAAGAGACCCGCCGACGAGGGCGAGACGGCGGTTGCCGGGGGAGGCCGACGGTGGCTTTCCGGGCAGGGCGGCAGACGATGACATGGCGGCTCCAGGTGGGGAAATCCGGTGGGATCGGGGAGCGGGAGAGTGCCCCCGGAACCTGAGTGCGCCCGAGCATGCGGGCTGCCGCCGCACCCGGACAAGGTCCGCCGCCCAGATCTAACATGCCGCTAAGAAAGCGGCTGTGAGCACCCCGGGAAGGCGGCCGCGGGCTCGTCACCCGCCCGCCGATGCCGCCCGGACGATCGCCGCTGCCGCCTTGGCCGCCGCGAGGACCGGCGCGGTGCTGCGCGCGGCACGGCCGAGCATGAAGGCACCTTCCAGCAGCGCGATGACCGAGCTCGCCGTCTCCCGGGCGGCGGATTCGGGGATGCCTCCTTCGGTGTCGTACGCGGCGAGACGGTCGACCCAGCTGTCGAAGACCTCCGAAGTGGCCTGGCGCAGCGGCTCGTTGCTCCCGGCGCCCGCCATTGCGACGCTCCCGCCACCGGCCGCCGCCTCGCCGAACTGCTGCCCGACACGCGCTATGTGGAGATCCCCGACGCCCGAACCCTGGTCCAGCCGGACTATCCGGCCGCCCTCGGCGCGGAGATCCGCCGCTTCGTCAAGGAGCATCCGCTGCCCGGCGGGGGCTGAGTACGGCTCGGCCCCCGCCGGGCGCGGGTCACCCTTCGAGCGTCACGTAGAGGCGGGTGCCCCGGGGCCGGAATCCGACCCGCTCATAGACGCGGCGCGACCCGTCGCCCGAGTACTCGAGCCAGACGGACGACGCCCCGCCCGCGAACGTGGTCCCCGCCAGGGCCGCCGTGATCGCGGCGGCGATGCCCCGGCCGCGGTACGCGGACCGGGTGCCCACACCCGCCACCTCGGCCGTGCCGTGGGCGGGTGCCGAGCAGACGGCCGCACCGGCGCAGCCGCCGTCGGCGGCACGGACGAACCGCACGGCCCCGCCGCTCTCCTGGGTGCGCCGCAGCCGGGCCGCGCCCTCCGGAGAAGCGGGGAACTCGCCGTCGAACGCCTCGGAGAGGGCGGTGTCGATCGCCGTGTAGTCCTCGTCGGTGTCCGGTGCCACCACCTCGAGGTTCCCGGTCGGCACCGCCAGCGTGGCGGGGGTGCAGACCATGTATTCATGGACCGCCTCCGTCGCGAAACCGGCCCGGCGCAGGGCAGGTTCGACGGCCGGGGCGGTGTCCGGGGCGAACTCCAGGCGGGGCTTGAGACCACGCTCGCGGAACGCCCCGATCAGGTCGCTGACGTCCCGGTCGGTCGGCTCGGCGCCGGGGAGCGGGGTCGCGTAGTTGACGTACGGGCTGGTCGTCGTGGGATCGATTCCCACGACGAAGCCTCCGACTTCGACCGTCGCCGGACGGCGCAGCAGGTTGGCGACGGCGAAATTCTGGACATCGGTGTGCACGATGAAGATGACCTCACGTTGGATGGCAGCCACGAGGGCTGCGGGTCCGGCCTGTCGGCCAGGAAAAGGGGATGTACGTGGGGCCGCCGTGAGGAGACGCGAGGGCACCGATGGCCGCTGCCGCGGAAGCGGGCGGGATCAGTGCCGACGGCGGCCGCTGGGGGACGCCGCGATCAATGGCTTCAGTCCTTCGTCGTGCATGAGCGAATGCAGATCAACTCCCCGAACACTGCCACACTCCGAGCGAGCGCGGCAAGCAGATAAGACGCCGGGTGCCCGACCCGACCGGTCGTGCTTCAGCGTGTCGTCGTCAGCCGCGCCGCGTGCCGGGCGATGCGGGCGGCCGCGAACTCCGTGCCGGCCACGAAACGCATCATCGGACCGAACATCGGCGCGGCGAGCGATCCGGTGAAGTACAGGCCCGGCACCGAGGATTCGAACGTCCCTGTCAGGGCGGGGGCCTTCGATCCCGGCACGCATGCCACCGCGCCGCGTACGGCGGGTGACAGGAAGGGTATGACGTCCAGGTCGAGGCGATAGCCGGTGGCTGCCAGCACATGGTCGACGGCGAGCGTGACGGTCCGGCCGTCCGGCTCCGCGAGTTCCAGATGTGCGACGGAGCCGCCCGCCGTGGCGCGAGTGACGCGGCACGACGTGCGCACCGGCACGACACCCTCGACCCTGTCCCGCAGCCACCAGCCTCCCGACGGGCCCAGCGCACGCCGGAACAACAGCAGCCGGGCCTGCGAAGGGAGCAGTCGTACCCCGCCCGGAGCCTTGCAGACCGCGGCCAGGACCCAGCCCGTGCCCAGCGGCGAGGCGGGCTTTGCCACCCGCTGGGTCCAGGGCCGGGCCAGATCCGGTGTCATGCCCCACAGCACGCGCTGCTCCCGGACCAACACCTGCACCTCCGCACCGGCCTCGTGCAGCAGCGCGGCGCTCTCCAGCGCGGACTGGCCGCCGCCGACGACGGCGACGCGCTGACCGGCGTACCGCGACAGGTCTGTGTGGTGGCTGGTGTGCGACACCAGGGCTCCGGTGCCGGGGCCTTCGGGGGCCAGGCGCCGCAACTCGTCCGGGACGTGGGCGAGCCCGTTCAGACCGGTGGCCACGACGACGACCGCGGCGGTGAGTTCCCGGCCGTCGTCCAGCCGAACGCTGAACCCGGAGCCGGTCGCCGCCCTGTCGACGGCCACGACGCGCGCGGGGTCGACGTCACCGACGTACCGCTTCTGGAACCATTGCCCGTAGCGCACAAACACCTCGCACGGGATGGGCGTCAGCTCGGTCAGCTCCGGTTCGCCGTGCAGCCGCCGGAAGTCCGCGAGCCGCCCTCCGGGTCCGGGCGCGGACAGGTCCGTGGCCGCCGGTGTGGATTTCAGGAACATGCCGGTCGCCATCGCGTGGCGCCAACTGCCCATCACGTCGCCGAAGACGCGCACGGGTACGCCGACGGCCCGCAGGTGCGCGGCGACCGAGAGTCCGTACGGCCCGGCGCCGACCACGACGACCGGTGGCCCCGCCCTCCCCGCCGACGCCTGGGCATGGGTGTGGTGCTGTTCCGGAAGCGACTGCGTCACGCATCCCCCTGGTGGTCGACCCGCCCCCACTCCGACGCCCAGTCTTACCCAAGCACCGGCATAGCGATGCGATATGGGGCATACATTGCTGAAATGTGGTCGAACCGTTGGCAGTTGACGATCCGCGACCGCGACCGCGACCGCGACGCGCCGCACAGGCAAAGGCCGGCCCGCCGGCACCCCCGAGGGAGGCGCCGGCGGGCGACGTGCCATGAGGGTCAGCCCACGCGCAGCGTGAGGGCGGCCGTGCGGAGCTTGCCCCCGGTGCGGAACTGCAGGAAGAGCCGCCAGTTGCCTGCGGTGGGCAGTTCGGCGTGGAAGGACAGGGCCGGGCCACCGTGGTCGCCGTCGACCTTGGTGGTGGGGTGGAGGTGGGCGAACGCGGCGTCGCCCTCGTGGAAGGCGGTCAGGTGGGCGTAGGTGTCCAGGTAGGGCTGGAGGTCGGTGACGGGCTTGCCGTCCTTGGTGATCCGTACGGTCAGCGGATGCGCCATGCCGGCCATGGGCTCGCCTGCCACGGTGACCGTGTAGCCGTCGACCGTCGTGCTCCCGGTCGCGGCGGGCAGCCGGGTCCGGGCGGCCGGGCCCGGGACCGTCGCCGTCCGGCTCAGCACGAAGTCCTTGCCCTTGCCGCTCCCGCTGTCCGGCGTGAAGGAGGCGAACATGCGCCATGCGCCGGACGCGAGGGAGGAGAGGCCGGCCGTCCAGGTTCCGTCCGGGGTCATCGTCGGGTGGATGTGCTGGAACCCGGTCAGGTCGGAGCGGATGGCGTAGAAGTGCATCCGCTTGGTCTGGTCGCGGGCGAAGCCCGTCACCGGCTTGCCGTCCGGGCCGGTGACCGTGAAGCGGTACGGGGTCTGCTTCCCGGCGGTCAGGGTGGTGTCGGAGCTGGTGAGGCGGTAGCCGTCCTCGGCGGCGGCCAGGCCGTTGCCGTCGGCCCCGTGCTCCATGCCGGGCATGCCGTTCATCGATGAGCCGGCTCCGGATGCGGAGGTCGCGGCCGGCTTGGCGCTGTGGTGCATGCCGGGCATGGCGGAGTCGTCGGAGGACCCGCAGGCGGCCAGCGTCAGGGCGAGGGCGGCTGCGGTGCCGGCGGTCGCGAGGGCACGGCGGCGACGGACGGTGGAACGGGTGGAAGCGAACATCGCTGGGGTGTCTTTCCGGGTGGCGCACCACGCCGGGTGGCGCGCGGGGCGATCAGGACGCTGCGGCCGGGCAGCCCGGAAAGGGACTGGTCCGGCACGGTCCTGTCACGTCCGCGCGACGCACATCTGAAGGAGGAGGCCACGTCCGCCCGGTGGCCCGCGCCGCCCGGTCCCGCCGGGACGCCATGCGCGGTGCACGGCCCAGGCCGCCAGTGCGGCGAGTGCGAAGAGGGCGGTGAAGGGCGCCACGGGCAGCGGGATGCGCTGCTCGGCGGGAGTGGCGACGCACAGCTTCCCGTGCGCGGCCATGCCGTCCGGGGCCCGCAGTGTGCCGGACCGGGTCCGTGCCGGCTCCGCCGATGCCGTCCCGGACTCGTGGCCGCCGTGCATGACGACGGCCGGACCCGTCCGTCCGTGACAGCCGTCGACGGCCGCGGCGGGGGAGCCGTGCATGAGGAACAGACCGAGCAGGATCGCGCACGACGTCAGCAGCCGGGTGATGCCCGGCCTGCGGGTGCGTGCGCCGCCCATGATGACCTGTCCTCCCTCCAGCCGTCGCGGACCACCGGGACGTGGTCGGCGCTACGACGATACCTGGTGGGGGTACCCGAGAAGAAAACGGCCGGACGGAAAAGGCCGGAAGACATGAAGAGGCGACTGCATGAAGAAAGGCAAGGAGCTCGACCACTCCTTGCCACTCTCAACGTATAGCGCACCGGGGGGCTTGCGGCAAGGCCCCCGTCGTGCCGCAGAATCACCGGCCGAAGCCACAACCTGCGGAAATACATGGGGGCAGTGATGATCGACGTGATCGTCGTCGTCGGCGGAGGACCGACCGGCCTGATGCTGGCCGG
This sequence comes from Streptomyces sp. NPDC044064, assembly GCF_056434245.1. Classification (NCBI taxonomy): domain Bacteria; kingdom Bacillati; phylum Actinomycetota; class Actinomycetes; order Kitasatosporales; family Streptomycetaceae; genus Streptomyces; species Streptomyces sp. NPDC044064. The sequence continues at coordinate 30,532 of NZ_JBWKFN010000001.1, read as the reverse complement.
CGAGCTGCGGCTGCACGGCGTGCGCGTGGTCGTGCTGGACAAGCTGACCGAGCCGACCGAGCAGTCCCGCGGGCAGGGCCTGCACGCGCGCAGCGTCGAGCTGATGGACCAGCGCGGCCTGCTGGACCGGTTCCTCGCCGTCAGCGAGAAGTTCCAGGTCGGCGGCCTCTTCGGCGGCATCGCCAAGCCGTGGCCGGACCGGTTGGACACGGCTCACCCGTACGGTGTCGCCACCCCGCAGCCGGTCACCGAGCGGCTCCTCGAGGAGCGTGCCCTCGAACTCGGCACCGAGATCCGGCGCGGCTGCGAAGTGGTCGGGCTCAGCCAGGACGGGGACGGGGTGGCGGTCGAGCTGGCGGACGGTACGCAGCTGCGCTCTCGCTACCTCGTCGGGTGCGACGGCGGCCGCAGCACGGTGCGCAAGAGGCTCGGCGTCGGATTCCCGGGCGAGCCCGCCAAGGTCGAGACGCTGCTGGGTGAGATGGAGGTGACCGAGGACCCGGCGACGATCGCGGCCGTGGTCGAGGAGGTCCGCAGGACTCAGCTGCGATTCGGTCTCAGCCCCAGCGGGGACCGGGTGTACCGCGTCGTCGTGCCGGCCGACGGCGTGGCCGAGGACCGTGCGACCGCGCCGACCCTCGAGGAGTTCAAGCAGCAGCTGCGTGCCTTCGCGGGCACCGACTTCGGCGTGCACTCGCCGCGCTGGCTGTCCCGGTTCGGCGATGCCACCCGGCAGGCCGAGCGCTACCGGGTCGGCCGGGTGCTGCTGGCCGGCGACGCGGCGCACATCCACCCGCCGACCGGCGGGCAGGGCCTCAACCTCGGCATCCAGGACGCGTTCAACCTCGGCTGGAAACTGGCCGCCGCGGTCGAGGGCTGGGCGCCGGAGGGGCTGCTGGACAGCTACCACGCCGAACGGCACCCGGTGGGCGCCGCCGTGCTGGACAACACCCGTGCGCAGATCACCCTGTTGGGGACCGATCCGGGTGCGGCCGCGCTACGGCAGCTGTTCTCGAAGCTGATGGACTTCGAGGAGGTGAACCGGTACGTGACCGGGCTCATCACCGCGGTCGAGGTCCGTTACGACTTCGGCGAGGGGCATGAACTGCTCGGCCGGCGGATGCGGGACGTGGGACTGAAGCGGGGGCGCCTCTACGAGCTGATGCGCGACGGCCGCGGACTGCTGCTCGACCAGACCGGCCGGCTCTCGGTGGCGGGCTGGGCGGACCGGGTCGACCACGTCGTGGACGTCAGCGAGGAACTGGACGTGCCCGCGGTGCTGCTGCGGCCGGACGGCCACGTGGCGTGGGCGGGCGAGGACCAGCAGGAACTGCTCGGCCGGCTCCCCGAGTGGTTCGGGGCTGCCACCGGCTGAACACGCATCCCCCGCACAGGTCACGCGACTTCCGCGTGCTCCGGTGAGCCGCCCATCATCCGGAGCATCGCGGGGCCGCCGGTACGCAGGAAACGGACGACGAAGACCGCGGCGAGCAGCAGGAACGCGATGTTCAACCAGGTCGTGTAGTCCCAGCTGACGCCTTCCGCGGGGAGCTCCGCATCGGCCTGGTCGGGGATCAGGCCGAGCCCGCCGAAGACGAACTCCACGACGTAACCGGCGACCGCCATCGCCACATAGAACGTGCCGAGGAGGAAGACGGCCGTCCGTGCCCCGTAGTACTTCCGGTAGATGTTCAGGATGGGCAGGATCACCAGGTCCGCGAAGATGAAGGCGATCACGCCGCCGAAGCTGATGCCGCCCTTCCACAGCACCACGGCCAGCGGCACGTTCCCGATCGAGCAGACGAACGCCGCGATCGCCACCAGCGGTCCGATGAGCGGCCCGATCGCCTTCGCCACGGCCGGGTCGTCCGCGACGAAGAACGTGCGCCAGAACTCGTCCGGCACCCACGCGGCGATCGCCCCGGCGATGAGCAGGCCCGCCACCAGGTCCCGCAGGATCGCCGCCCACTCCATGACGAAGATGTGCGACACGGAGGTGAACCCCTCGCGGGAGAACAGCCGCCGGGCGAAGCCGCCCTCGCCCTGCACGGACATGTCCATCGCCGCATGCCCCTCCATGGACCCCGCCAGCCCGCGGGCAGCCTGCTCACGTGCCTCGCGGAGCAGGCGCTCGCGCAGCAGGAGACGGAAGAGGACGGCGAGTACGACGATCATCACCGGCCCCCCGACGAACTCCGCGGCGGTGAACTGCCAGCCCATCAGCAGCGCCAGGATCACCCCCAGTTCCACCACCAGGTTGGTCGAGGCGATCTCGAACGCCATCGCCGCGGTGAAGTTCGCGCCCTTGCTGAACAGCGAGCGGGCCAGCGCGACAGCCGCGTACGAACAGGAGGACGAGGCCACGCCGAGACCCGCCGCCCGGGTGAGCGTACGGGGCCGGTCGTCCCCGAGCAGCCGTACGATCGTCGCCCGGCGCACCACCGCCTGGACCACGGCCGACAGGGCGAAACCCAGGATCAGTGCCCAGGTGATCGCCCAGGTCATCGAGCCGGCAATGGCCAGCGCGTGGCCGATCGCATGCATGTGTGCACCTTTCGTGGCGGCGGCCTGTCTCGGTCGAGTCTGCATCGGGGTGTGGTGTCACGCATGCTGTGCCGGCAGCGGCCGCGGCAGGCTTCGCGCCAGGTGTCCGGCACGGGCGAGGCCGCTGACGGCGGCGGCACAGGCCAGCCCGGTGCCGGTCAGGGCCGCCCAGGTGAGCCAGAACGCGTCGTGCCGCGCGGCGAAGTCCAGCATCGCGCCCGTGACGAGGTTGCCGACGGTGATGCCCAGACCGGAGACGGTGCTGTAGAGGCCGTAGTGCGTGGCGACCAGACGGCCTCCGGACAGGGCGACGACCGTGTCCATCTCGAAGGGATACGTCACCGCCGCTCCCGCCGAGAGCAGCACCACCGCCACGAACAGCGCGGCGGGCACCCCGACCGACGAGTCGTGCGGGGTGAGCCCCAGCGGGAGGAAGGCCAGCCCCATCGCGACCAGCCCCCGCACCAGCGCCTCGGCGGGCTCCCACCGCTCCTTCGCCCAGCCGGTCAGCCGCAGCTGTCCCACGACCGCCACCGCGGCCGAGACCACGAAGAGACCGCTGGTCAGCGTCGTGCCGTGCGAGCCGAGAGCGTGGGCCGCGGTCAGCGGAAGGGCCAGGTAGATCTGGAAGGTCAGCACGTTCGAGCCGATCATCGCCGTGGCGAAGAGGAGGAACGGCCGGTTGGCGACGACCGTGCGCCACTGCGTCAGCACCTGGTCCCGCCCGGCGCCGCCCGGCTCGACGCGGCGGGCGGGCAGGGCCCGCCACTGCAGCAGGGTGAGTGCGCAGAACACGGCCGCGGCCACCGCGCACACCAGGCTGAAGTCCGCCGCCAGCAGCGCGAGTCCGATCACCGGCCCGAGCAGCATGCCCGCCTGGTAGTAGACGTTGAACGTCGCGAAGGCGTCGACGCGGCGCTCACCCGCCTCGACGGCGAGACAGGCACGCACGGCCGGATTGAACAGGGCGCCGGCGAAGCCCGTCGCCGCGGAGGCGGCGACCAGGGCGGGCAGACTGTCGACCCAGCCGAGCAGGCCGAAGCCCAGGGTGCGCAGGAGACACCCGGTCATGATCGGCGCCTTGTAGCCGAAGCGGTCGGCGAGGGTACCGCCGATCAGGAACATGCCCTGCTGGGAGAAGTTGCGCACGCCGAGCACCAGACCGACCGCCCAGGCGGCCAGGCCCAGTCGGCCGGAGAGATGGGCGGCCAGGTACGGCATGAGCATGTAGAAGGCCAGGTTGATGCCGAACTGGTTGGCCATCAGCAGCCGTACGGCGGGTGGGAAGGAGCGGGTCTGCCGCCACAGCTGCCTCATCGGGCGACCCCGGCCGGCCGCGGGGCGTCGCCGGTGGCGAGCGGGTCGACCACCCGGGTGCAGCGGGTCCAGCGGGTGACGGCCCGTACGCCGGGATGGGCGATCTCCTCGGGATCGTCGGCGGGAGGACGGCCGATCAGGTCGTGCGCACGGCAGTAGGCGTCGTCGTAGACCGTGCCGACGTAGCGCTGCGGGCCGTCGGGGAAGACGGCGACGATGCGCTCGCCGGCCGGCCGGGCGCGGGCCAGCCAGCGTGCGACGAGGGCGACGGCGCCGACGCTCCAGCCGCCGGTCGCGTAGTGGTCGCGGGCCAGCCGGCGGGCGGCCCACACCGCTTCCGGGGCGGCGACCCAGTGGACCTCGTCGAAGAGGCCGTAGGCGACGTTGCGCGGATGGATGCTGCTGCCCAGGCCGCGCATCAGGCGTGGCGCTGCCGGCTGCCCGAAGATCGTCGAGCCGGTCGCGTCGACGCCGACGACACGCAGCCCGGGGGAGTGCCGGCGCAGCACGGAGGCGATGCCGGCCGAGTGCCCGCCGGTGCCGACGGAGACCACGAGGACGTCGACGCGCCCCAGCCGGCCGGCCAGTTCACGGGCCATCGGCGCGTAGGCGGCGACGTTGTCGGGGTTGTTGTACTGGTCCGGGCACCACGCGCCGGGGTGCGCGGCCAGCAGTTCGGCGACACGTTGCCGCCGGGCCTGCTGCCAGCCGCCGATGGGGTGCGGGGCCCCGACCACCTCGACCTCGGCGCCGTGCGCGGTGAGGAGGCCGGTCATCAGGGGCTCCGTGCCGGTGTCCGTGACCACCGTGACGGGATGTCCGAAGGTGGCGCCGGCCAGGGCCAGGCCGAGGCCGAGGGTGCCTGAGGTGGACTCCACGATCCGTGCGCCGGGCCGCAGTTCTCCGCGCCCGCGGGCCGCGTGCACCATGTACAGGGCGGCGCGGTCCTTGATGCCGCCGGGGTTGTGTCCTTCGAGCTTGGCCCAGAAACCGCGTCCGGCGGCGGTGAAGGGCTCGCCGATCCACAGGACCGGGGTGTCCCCGACGAGTCCGGGGAGACTGCTGGTGGGGTCGTTCATGGCGTGCTTCTCCTGCGGCCGGGCCGCGTGCGGCCACCGGCCGTGGGTAGGGGGAGGACGGTGATCGGCGGCCACGCCCGCACCAGCGGGGGGAGTCGGGCGTGGCCGAGGGACGATCAGGTCCGCCACACGCCCAGGCGAGCCGGCGAGGGTCCCACGGAGAAGTCGGCCGTCCCGGCGGCCGCAGGCTGCATGGACGGCACCCGGCACGCCGAACGGGAGGCGGCCGTGGTGACCGGCGGCGCCTCGTGGAGCGTCTGCAGGGCCCGGGCCGCGTCCCGCGGTGCCTGGATCGTCGGCTCGTCCCCGCCGCAGCAGTGCGATTCGTGGTCGTGGTCCGGGTCCGCCGCCCGGCAGGCGGGATCCGCCGCGAGGGCATCGGCCCGAGCGAGGGCGACGCGGACGGCCGGGACGGTGTCCGACCGCGCCGAGGCCGGCGACGCGGGTCCGTGGGCGCAGGCCAGCAGGTGCATCAGGGCGGCCAGGAGCATCGCGACAGCCGCCACGGCGTGCAACGCCGAGCAGCTGCTGGAGTGATCCGGGCAAACCCTCACGGCGCAAAGAGTAATCGCAACATCACCCTAAGTTGTCTCCATGTGGGGTGTTTCGACTCTCCGGCGCGGCACTTCCCCGGCGTCCGCCTCCGACGGCCGCGGCGGTCGGCTCTGTGCCCGTCGGCCCCTGCGTCTGCCCCGGGGTGAGCGCTGGGGCCACCACAGGACGTACGCGGCGGAGCCGACCGCGAAGGCGAGGCGGATGAAGCCCCGTGCCGAGTCGGAGGGAACCAGCAGGGCGCTGCCGTACAGGGAGATGAGGGCGACCCAGCTGACCCAGGGGACCAGACGGCGCTGGCCGATCGAGTCCCAGATCAGGGTGCCGAGAAGGACCGAGGCGTTGTAGTACGTGTACACGCTCGGGTCCAGGACGATCCGGGCGTCGGCGGCGAGCAGCACGACCGCCGTCCAGCGGTGCCGGCGGACGGCCAGCGCGCCGAGGGCGATCCCCAGGGCCATCTGGGCGGGGCGGTCCCACCAGGGGGTGGCGGCAGCCTGCACGCCGAACCAGCGCAGGGACGACGCCGGCTGGTTGGGAATGGCGAAGCGGGCCGCGGCCAGGGTCTCCATGTGGGTGAGATAGAAGGGCAGCCAGGCCGCGGCCACCAGACCGACCGCCCAGGCGGCGGAGCGCAGCCGCGCGGGGCGGGGCAGCGCCAGGAGGAGGGGCAGGAAGCCGACCGCCCAGGGTTTGGAGTCGACCGCCAGCGCCAGCAGGACACCGACCCAGGTCGCGTTGCCGCGGACCAGCGCCCGTACGGCCAGCGTGGTGAAGAACAGCGCCAGGACGTCGTCGAGATGTGCGAAACGCACCGAGACCTCCACCCACATCGGGATGAAGGCCGCCCCGGCGACCAGTACCCGCTGCTGGAGGCGCTTGTGGTTGAGCCCGGCGCCGCGGTAGTGGTCGGCGGCGGCACGGCCGACCAGCACCAGGATGTACAGGCCCAGGCCCGACATGAAGGCATCGGCGAGCTTCTCGCCCACCTCGATCCGGAACGGTTCGAACAGCGCGGCGACCAGGAAGCTGACCGGGCCGATCTGCAGCTCGGGATGGTTGGCGTACAGCGCGAGGCCACCGCCCGGGATCTGACGGAACAGCAGTTGCTGACCGGTTCTCAGATAGTGCCAGGACACGGCTCCATGGCGCTCGGCCACGAGGAACCAGACGGCCGTCCACAGGGTCAGCAGCGCGTTGTGCCACCGCAACGGGGAGCGCCCGATCCGGCCGATGCGCGCTCCGCCCCTGGGTACGGCTCCCGCCGTCTCCCGGTTCCGCAACTTCCGTCCTTCCCCTCCGCCCGCCTCCGGCGGGACGGCCGAGGACCCGGGCACCGTACGGCGTCACTCCTCCAGAGGGGGCCCGGACAGGGCGGGTTCCGTACGTCGCCGCTTTCTCACGGTGCCTTACCAGGCGCTTACTCGGCCCTCCCTGGCCTTCCCCGGCCTTCCCGGGGCTTTCCCCTGGCCCCTCTCGACCGTCGCCTCGGCCATTACCTCGGCCGTCCCCGGTGCCCCGTCTGCTGGGCTCGTCGGAAATCCCCGGAAATCCGGCCTCCGACGTCGGATTTCCGCGCCCCGGCGGGTACTGGCTGGCCCCGGCCGGTGGCGGTGCGGAAGGTGTCCGGAGTCAGCCAACCCCAGTGCCCAGTGCCTTCGGCGCTGCAAGGGAGTACTTCCGTGAATGCCACGACCAGGGCGACCGCGCCACAGGAACGGCGGGCCGTCACACTCGTGATGGCCTGCGTAGGCGTCTTCGTCGCCTACCTGCCGGTGACCACTGTCTCGGCGAGCCTGCCGGCCATCCAGCGGGCGCTCGACACCTCGACCTCCCAGCTGTCCTGGGTCACCGACGCGTTCGTCCTGCCCATGGCCGCCGTCATCCTGACCGCCGGCGTCTTCGGTGACGTCCATGGCCGCAAGAAGGTCTACCAGGCGGGCCTCGCCCTCAGCAGCCTGGGCGCCCTCGTTGCGCTGTGCGCCCGGTCCGTCCAGGTCGTGTGGGCGGGCCAGCTGCTGGCGGGGCTGGGGTCGGCCGCGCTGCTGCCCACCACCCTCGCTCTGATCAGCCATGCCGTCCCGGACCCGCGCGAGCGCGGCAAGTACATCGGTCTGTGGGCCACGGCTCTCACCGGGGCCCTGGCCCTGGGCCCGATCATCGCCGGCACCATCCTCGACCACTTCGCCTGGCGCTGGATCTACTTCCTCGCCATGGTCGACGAGGCCAGACTCGGCCGTACGATCTGGATCGTCCGGCTGGGCTGTACCCCGGACGCGGCGGAACAGCTCGCGACCGCTCTGGCCCGCCGCTCCGACACCGCCTACATCGACCTCATCGCCGGGGGCACCGAGGTGCTGTGCTCGATGCGGCCCCGCAGCGAGAGGGACCGCGACGAACTCCTCTTCGACCGTCTGCGACGCACTCCGCGGGTCACCTCCGTCAGCGCTCACTGCCTGCTGCACACCTTCTACGGGGGACCGCTCGGCTGGCTCGACAAGATCCAGGCGCTCGACCCCGAGCAGGTGGAAGCGCTGCGCCCGCCCCGGGCCGAACCCCGCTCCGGGATCGTCTCCCTCGACGCGGACGACGAGGCCCTGCTGGCCCTGCTCGCGCGCGACGGGCGGGCCACGTTCAGCGAACTCGGGTCCGCCACCGGTCAGTCGGAGTCGGCGGTCAGTAGACGCGTCGAACGCCTGATCTCGTCGGGGGTGCTCTACTTCGACATTCAGCACGACACCGCGCCGCTGGGCCAGGGCGTCGGTGCGATGCTGTGGCTCACGGTGGCGCCCGCGGCTCTCGGCGAGGTCGGACGGGCGCTCGCAGAGCATCGTGAGGTCCGCTTCGCCGCGGCCGTCACCGGGCAGGCCAACGTCGTCGCTTCCGTCCTCAGCTCCGACACCGGTGAGCTGTACCGGTACCTGAGCGAGAAGATCGGCGCGCTCGCCGGAGTGCAGACCGTCGAGACGGTGCTGAGCCTGCGTGAGATCAAGCAGCTCACCTACGAGCCGACCCGCTGAGGCGACAGACCGAGGTCCGACCCCGACGCGACGTCTGGCGGTCGAGGCGGTGCGGGAACTCATGACCTCGCGCCGAGGCACAGGCGGGACTCGCCGTCACCCGGCCGGGACTCGCCGTCACCGGGCCGGGCGTCGGCGAGTCCGTCGACATCTGCGTCAGTCCGCGGACCGGCGGGCCCGGTTCGCCTCGCGGGCGATCGCCCAGGCGTCCGCCACCGGACCCATGTGCGCGAGCTTGTCGGGGTTGACCACGGACCGGATGGTCTGGATCTGGCCGTCGAGGACGTCCAGCGTCCAGGTGTTGAGGATCTTGCCGTCCGCGTCGCGGAAGATCGCACCCGGCTGGCCGTTCACCTCGTGCGGTTCGAAGGTCACGCCGATCCGGATGAGCGCGGTCACGAACGAGGTGAGCAGCCGGGCCACGTTCTCGGCGCCGAAGATGCCCCGGCCCCACTGCGGTGCCTTGCCGCCGCTGTCGCCGACCATCGCCACGTCGGCGGAGAGCAGCTCCCGCAGCGCGTCGACGTCCCCTTCGCGGAAGGCCTCGAAGAACCGCTCGGCGAGTTCCTCGCGCTCGTGGCGGTCGGCTTCGAAGCGGGGCCGGCCCGCGTCCATGTGCCGCCGGGCCCGCACCGCGAGCTGGCGGCACGCCGCCTCCGACCTGCCCACCGCCGAGGCGATCTCCGGGAAGCCGAAGGCGAACACCTCCCGCAGGACGAACACCGCGCGTTCCAGCGGGCTGAGCCGTTCGAGCAGCAGCAGGGCCGCCATCGACAGCGAGTCGGACAGTTCCGCCGAGCGCTCCGGGTCCTGGTAGGGGTCGGTGAGCAGAGGTTCGGGGAACCAGGGACCGACGTACTCCTCGCGCCGGACCCGGGCCGAGCGCAGCACGTCGATCGAGATCCGGCTCACCACGGCGGAGAGATAGGCCTTGGCCGACGTGGGTTGCACGGGGGAGGACTCGTAGCGCAGCCAGGTCTCCTGGACGGCGTCCTCGGCCTCGCTCACGCTGCCCAGGATCCGGTAGGCGATCGAGAACAGCAGCGGCCGCAGTTGTTCGAATTCCTCGACCCGGGTCACGCGAGTCCCTCCTTGAATCCCTGTCGCCACGACGGATAGCGCAGCTGCCAGCCGAGTTCGCGCTTGGCCTTGGCGTTGGAGAAGCCGCGCCCCTCGGTCATCATCGTCACCACCACCTGCCCGGCCAGCAGCCGGGCCAGCCACTTGGGGACCCGCATCGGCCGCTTGGCTCCCGCGCACTCCGCCAGATAGGGCAGCCACGCGCTCTCCGGGGCAGGTTCGTCGTCGACGATGTTGAACACCCCCTTCACCCGCTGCTCCACGGCCAGAACGGTGGCGCTCGCCGCGTCGTCGAGATGCACCCACGACGCGTACCCGGTGCCGTCACCGACCAGTGGGAACTGCCGCTTGCGCACGAGCACGAGCTGGTCGTCGGTGGCGCCCGGCCCGTAGAACCCGCCGTATCGCAGCACCGCGCCGCCGAACCTGCCGACCGCGTCCTCGACATGACGGACCGCCGCCATCGCCGGGTACGCGGGCGTTCCCTCGTGCATGTCCAGCGGGTCCTCCTCGGACTTCACCCAGCCGCCCTCGCGGATGCCGTTCCAGTTGGCGTAGCCCTGTGCGACGAAGTGCGGCACCCCGGTCGCCTCGGCCGCGGCCAGCAGGTGATCCGTCCCCTCGGTGCGCAGCCGGATGGTGGGGACGGCCCACCGGTCGAAGTGCTTGAGGTCGGGCTTTCCGGCGTGGGCGAGACTGATCCCGGTCATCTGGTGCACGATCACGTCCGGCTGAGCCTTGGCCACCGCTTCACCGACCGAGTCCGCGTTCAGCCCGTCCATCACGGCGCCTTCCGCGCCGAGCTGTTCGATCAGGCCCAGCTTGGCCCTGTTCGTCGTCGTGGCCGTCACCTGATGCCCCCGCGCGACCAGTTGTGGCACCAGCCGCTGTCCCAGAACCCCGGACCCGCCCGCCACGAACACCCGCATGACCATCACCTTCCATATGCCGGAGCCTGTCTCCGAGAGCTGAGACGAGACAGCCCGGCAGGCTGTGACATGGGTGACGCCGTGCGGCAGAACAGCCGGGACGCCCGTGATGCCGACGGAACCGGCGCGGCGACCTCGAACACCGTGTGTCAGAGCACGGCGAGTCGGTCCACCAGGAGTTGCACCCTCTGCTCGGCGTACTCCGGCGGCAGCCGTCCCGCCCGGGCCAGGGTCGCGATGCCGTGCAAGCACGCCCAGAACACCTCGGTGAACAACCCCGGGTCGACGCCTTCCCCGGCGACCTCGCCGAGGCTCTCCATCAGCGCGGCGAAGGCGTCTTTCAGCGGCTCCGGGGTGTCCTCCTGCGCGTACACCAGGCCGCCGTCGAGCTGGAACAAGGCGTCATAGACCGCCGAGTTGCGCGCGGCGAAGTCGAGATAGGCGCGCGCGAGGGCGACGACCCGGGCGCGCGGGCCGTCCGCGGCGGAGGTCGCGGCCCGCACCGCCGCGGCCATCTCGGCGGCTCCCTCCAGGGCGACGGCGCCGATGATCTCCCGCTTGCCGCGGAAGTGGCTGTAGAGGACGGGCTGGCTGTACTCGATGCGCTCCGCCAGCCGGCGCGTGGTGACCGCGTCCCAGCCCTGCTGCTCGGCGAGTTCACGGGCCGTGGCCACGATGAGGCGCTCGCGGACCGCCCGTTCGCGTGCCTTGCGTTCATGTACCGACATAGCTCGAATCCTAGCATCGCTAGACATGCAAGCGGCAGTAGTACTAGCGTTGCCCATAACAGCTAGCGGCGCTAGATCCTGGGAGGGGCAACATGCTCAGCGCACTCGAGGTCATCACCACCGTGGTCGTCGGCCTGATGGTGGGAGTGGAGTTCTCCGTCGCCTTCGTGATGAACCCGATCTTCAACGCACTCCCCGAGGACAGCAACCAGCTGGCCCACTCCCACGGGGGCCGGATGCTCGGCGCCGTGATGCCGTTCTGGTACATCGGCTCACTCGTCCTCGCGGGCATCTGGGCCGTCGCCGGATGGCACCACCACGGCACCGGCCTCGTCGTCACCGCCGCCGCGCTGCTGATCGTCAGCGTGATCATGTCGATCCTGCTGCTCGTCCCGATCAACAACCGGAACAAGAACTGGACCCCCGACAACCGGCCCGACGACTGGAAGGAGCAGATGAACCGCTGGGACCGCTACCACTACGTCCGCGTCGCCGTCATCATCGCCGCCTTCGTCCTGCTGGTCGCCGCCCTCGTCTGATCAGTCCCCACTCGACTCAGCAAGCTCCAGGAAGCTCACCGAGCCGGCGAAGACTCGAAAGGAGAAGAGCAATGTCGCTGAAGAAGATCAACACCGTTCTGGCCGCCGCCTTCATACTCTTCCTCCTCTGGTTCGGCAGGGAGTTCATCCTGAGTCCGGAGACGACGGCACCGGGCTTCGGCCTGCCGAGCCGGCCGTCCGGCGACGGCGGCGGCTTCCTGATCGTCAAGGGAATCCGCGACGTCGTCCTGGCCCTGGTCCTGGGCATCCTGCTGGTGACGGGCCACCGCCGGGCGCTGGGCTGGGCGCTGCTGGTGGAGGCCCTCGCCGCGTACGGTGACATGGCCACCGTGCTGGGCCACCACGGCTCCGTGGCCACCGCGCTGGGCGTCCACGGCCTGACCGCGACCCTGATGGTGGTCAACGGCCTGCTGACAATGCACGAGACCCGCAAGGCCGCGGCCGTTCCGGCAACGCCCGCCCCGCAGCCCCCTGACGCCACCTTGGCGCGTGTCGGTATGCGCCTGTGAGCGCCCACCGGGAAAGGTGCTGTTTCCCTGCCTCGTAGCAGGCGCCGTCGGTGTGAGCCGGTCCTGACCAGGGCAGTCGACCTGTCGCCCCCTCCACCGGGTTCCTCGGCTAGCCTTGCCGCCGGTCGCCAACTGGGGCTGCAATGAGGCCGGGAGAGAACATCGTGTTGAAGATCCTAATCGCCGGGGGAGCCGGTTACATCGGCAGCACGGTCGCCTCGGCCTGCCTGGACGCAGGCATCACCCCCGTGATCCTCGACAGCCTGGTTCGGGGCCGCCGTGAGTTCACCGAGGGCCGGACCTTCTACGAGGGCGACATCGCGGACGGGGCGCTGGTCGACCGGATCTTCTCGGAGCACCCGGAGATCTCCGCTGTGGTGCACTGCGCGGCGCTGATTGTGGTACCCGAGTCCGTCGCTGACCCGATCGGCTATTACGAGGCGAACGTGGCAAAGAGCCTGGCCTTCGTCAGTCACCTGCACCGCAACGGCTGTGACCGCATCATCTTCAGCAGTTCAGCCTCTATCTATCAGGCCGAGGACGGATCGCCCGTCGACGAGGACTCGCCGCTGGCGCCGCAGAGCCCCTACGCGCGGACCAAGGCCGTGTGCGAGGAGATGTTCGCCGACATCGCCGTGGCGGGACCTCGCGTGTTGTCTCTGCGCTACTTCAACCCGGTCGGGGCCGACCCTCAGCTGCGTACCGGGCTCCAGCTCAAGCGGCCCAGTCATGCCCTGGGTGTGCTCATCCAGGCACACGAGGAAGGCCGTCCGTTCCCAGTGACGGGGACGGACTACCCGACACGCGATGGCTCGGGCATCCGGGACTACGTGCACGTCTGGGATCTCGCCGCGGCCCACATCGCGGCGATCGAGCGTTTTGACTCCATCCTGGTGGGGCCGAAGCGCTCGATCGCGATCAACCTGGGTACCGGCTCGGGAACCACCGTGCGGGAGCTGTGCGCCGCGTTCAACGACGTAGTCAGCACGCCCCTGGTAGCCATCGACACCGATCGGCGGCCCGGTGACGTCGCCGGCAGCTACACGAAGAGCGACCGGGCGGCCGAGCTGCTGGGGTGGACGCCGAAGCTGTCCCTGGAGGACGGCATCCGGTCCGCCCTGGACTGGATGCCGGTGCGCGACGAACTGTTGAAGGACTGAGGGCTGACACAGAGGGCGTGCGGTGGCGGTTGGGCTGCTGCTTCTCCGGTGAACGGTCCGGTGGGGCGGCTCTGGGGCGACCGCCCCGGCTGCCACACCCCCCCTGCACGGCCGCCCCGCCACATGAGGTGAGGACTCAGGTGGCGGGGCGGTGGGCTCGGGGGGTGGGTGAGGCGGCCGGCACGCGGGGCGGGCGTGTGAACCGGACGGGGACCCCTGGGGAGTAGAGCACGCTTGTGGGTGCTCCTATGGGGGCGGGCAAGCCTGCGTTGGTGACGAGGGTCTGGTCGCAGTGCAGTAGTTCGGCGCGGTGGAGTGGCCAGCGAGGGTGAGCGTTGGGGAGGTACGAGAGGCGGCCGAGGAAGGTGCTGTGCATGCCCCAGCGGGCGGTGAGGAAGTGCTCGAGTTCGGTCGGTTCCTCGACCCGTTCGCTGACCCGTATCGCAAGGCTGCTGCGCGAGTTGCGAGGGCCGGGCCAGCGCCGGCTGCTGGTGTAGGTGATGGTCGTTCCCTGCTGGTGGATCCTCATCCGCGACCAGACGTAGGGCAGGCGGACGACGCTTCGTCCGATGGCGACGGGGATCAGGCGAGAAGCGTCCAGCGAGCGGAAGACGACGCCGCGTCGTCCGTGGGTGTCTACGGAGTACAGGCGCACGTTGGTCTCGGGGAAGGTGCCGAGGTAGGGGATGCCGGGGAGGCGGAACCATCCGACGCGGTGCATCCGGAAGGCGACGAGTCCGACGTAGGTGATGCCGTGCAGCGTGTCCGGACGGGTGCCGACCGGCAAGAGCGGGGCGACGTCTGCCGGGTCGGCGGGCCAGTGGAGGAAGGCGAGGTCGAGCCAGGACTGGGTGAGGAGAGGGCGGTCCGCGGTATGAGGCGGGTCGACGGTTATCGGTTCGGGTTCCACGCTGAGCGATGGCTGCGGCATCGGGCCAGTATCCCGAATCGCCCTGCCCAACAGCCCGCGACTGCGCCCCATTCTGGCGGGTCGCGGTTGTTCGTTTCTCACTGTTCGGCTTCAGAGATCCGGGTGTGCGAGCGACGGCCGAGACGATCGTCTGCGGCTTGCGATTCGATTCACCGTCGGGGTCGATGAACCGGTGGCGGTTCAGGCCAGGCTTCTCGAGCATCCGGGACACGATCTTCTCGACGACTTCCGGTGGCGCGGTGGTCGGCGGATGGCGAGGTGCTGAGGACCGGTCAAGCAAGCCGACCTCGCCGTGTCTGCGCCATCGATTGACCCACATCGATGCGCATGCCCGGGAGCTTCCCATGTCTTCGGCGACGTGCGCGATCGGCCGTGTACGACATCGTTCGACCAGACGTCGGCGGCCTTCGACGGACAGTGGTGCGTTGCAGTGGAGCACGCATGTGGCTTTCTGGAACGGCTCTGGCGCGACGTTGAGACGCCGCGCCAGAGGAGACGGTCGGTGGTGCAGGCGAAATGGGTGCCGCCGTCGACGGGGAGCACTGTCCTGGTGATGCATCCGTTGCGCTGCAGATGCCGGCCGCGACGGCCGCCGTACCGCGTCCTCGACGGGTACCCGGTACGAAGCGTTACTTCGGTGCCTGGAAGCCGCCGATCTGTTGTTCGAGCAGGTCGGCCAGCCTCAGTGTGGTGCGGTCCTCGAACATTGGACCGATGAGCTGCACTCCCACCGGCAGGCCCTCGGAGGGCCGGCCCGCGGGTATCGCGGTGGCGGGCAGGCCGGGCATGGTGGCCAGGCCGGCCCAGACGAGCTGGTCCAAGTACGGGTACTCGACGCCGTCGATGTCGATCCGGCGCTCCAACAGATCGGGGTTGTGGTCGTGCGGGAACGCGGGAGTCGGCGTGATCGGGCACACCACGGCGTCGAACTCGGCGAAGAGCTGCCGCCAGCCGTGACGGTGGAGCTCGCGATGGTTGTTCGCCCGGGTCCAGTCGCGGTGGCTGAACACCATCCCGCGCAGCCGCGCCGCGTCGAGACTCTGGTCGTCCGCGCTCAGTCCGGCTGCGCGGGTACGCAGCTGCTCGTACGCGTCGACGGGAAGACGCGCAGCGGAGCCCGAGAACAGCAACTGCGTGTAGAGCGTCGCGGCTTCGGCCAAGTCGGGCAGCAACGGACTGTGCCGTTCGACGTGGGCGCCGCCGTCGACAAGTGCGTCGGCCACCCGGTTCACGCCGGCCCGCACAGCGGACCCGGTCGGAATGAACGGATGCTCGTCGAGGACCAGGACCCGGAAGTCGCTCAGCCGCTGGTGGCGTGCGGGCGGCAGGGCCAAGTCGTGCGCCACGCCGAGCGTCAGCGGGTCCGGCCCGGCCATGACGTCGAGCAGGAGCGTGAGGTCGCGGGCGGTGCGCGCCATCGGGCCGACCACGGCGAGGTCGAGGTCGACCGGCAATGCCGGCATGGTCGGCGGGACCATACCGCGGTTCGCCACCAGCCCGAGTGTCGGCTTGTGCGCGTAGACACCGCAGAAATGCGCGGGGGTACGCAGCGAACCGCCGATGTCGGAGCCGATGGACAACGCGCCGAATCCAGCCGCCAGAGCCGCCGCTGACCCGCCGGATGATCCGCCCGGCGTACGATCGTGATCCCACGGGTTGTTGGTGGTGCCGTAGATCTCGTTGAAGCTCTGCACATCTTGCAGACCCAATGGCACATTGGTCTTGCCGAGCACTACCGCGCCGGCAGCTTTGAGCCGCGACACCTGCACCGCATCCTCGGCCGGCACAAAGTCCCGGTACTGCGGCACGCCCCAGGTCGTCGGCAGCCCGGCCATGTTGTAAGACTCCTTGACCGTCACCGGAATACCCAGAAGCGGCCGGTCCTCGCCCCGGTCGAATGCCTGGTCGGCATGACGCGCAGCCGCCCGGGCGCGATCGAAGTCAGACACACAGATCGCGTTGATCACTCCCTCATCCCGCTCGATCCCAGCGATCGCCGCCTCAGTCAATTCCACCGAGGACACCTCACCAGCGCGCAATGAGGCCGCCAACTCTCCGGCCGACCGAAAATTCCAATCCATGAATCCGACGCTAACGGACCGTCACAGAGGCCATAAAATTCCGCTTCCCGCAACGGAAAAGTCCGCGAAGACTCGCCTGGCGGGGGTCACGGCGTAGTGCCAGTCCACCCTCAGCGTCGCGATGGCACCACAGCCGCCGCTGCCAGTGGGACGATCCGGGGTGGCGAGAGCCGTCAACAACGTCCGGACCTGCAACAATCAGCGGCCTGGGCTCGACACCAATGCGGCTGGGACCACAAGCGAACTCTGCTGGGGATCCCGAGATCGACACCGGTGCCTGCTGTGGGTTTCCGGCCCGCACCTCCCGGTCGGCCGGACCGAGTGAGAGGACGAGGATCTGCTGTGAAGGCGTGCGGAGTATCCGGGGCCGAAAAGGAAGTCGCCCTGCTGGAGTTGCCCGAACCGTCACCTCCCGGCCCCGGTCAGATCCTGGTGGCGGTTGAGGCGGCCGGGGTCGGCCCGTGGGACGAACTGCTGAACGGCGCCGGCTGGGACGTGGGACTGCGCCCCCCGGCGGCGCTGGGAGTGGAGGGCGCGGGCAAGGTGCTGGCCGTCGGCGCGGGTGTCACCGGGTTTGCCGTAGGCGACCGGGTTCTCGCACACGAGGCCCCGCTGCCGGGGGGAAGCGGCTTCTGGGCCGAACGCGTTCTGATCAACGCGGATCACACGGCAGCCTGCCCACCCGGGCTGGACGCCGTGCACGCGGCGGCGTTGCCGGTCAACGGACTCACCGCGTTGCAGGCCCTGGAGAAGCTGGACCTCGGCCGAGGACAGCGGCTCCTGATCACCAACGGAGGAGGGGCCACCGGAGCCCTGGCCATCCAACTCGCCGCGGCCAAAGGCATCGAGGTGACCGCGACCGCGTCTGCTGCCGCCGCGGAGCGCCTGCTCGGTCTGGGAGCGTGGGAGGTCGTCGACTACCACGCCCCGAACTGGCCGGCCAAGGTACGCGGCGGGTTCGACGCCGCCCTCACCATCGCCACCGGCACGGCGGACGCCGCGCTGCCTTTGGTCCGGGACGGCGGCCGACTGTGCTCCCTGACCTCGGACGCGCCTCCGGAGGAACGAGGCATCACGAGTTGGGACCTCTACCTCGAGCCCAACGCCACGCAACTTGTCCAGCTGGCGGGGCAGGCCGCCGCGGGAACCTTGAAACTCGCACCGGAACCCATGCCGCTGAGCGAGGGACCGGCTGCGTTCGCCCGGGTGGTTACCGGACGGGCCGGCGGTAAGAAGATCGTGCTCACCCGAGCATGACTCGACCGGGAATGGTGTTCGAAGGTCTCCTCCCGACGACCGTCGCCGTTGCTTGTCGCGGTGGGCTGTCCGAGCTCGGAGGGTGTGGCGGGTCGGGTGACGATCCGGACCGAGCCCACCGTGATGCCGACCTCATGCCGAAACTCGGCTTGGGTAGTTGCCCGAAGATTCGTTGCGCAGCCTCCAGATCTCTTTCCACTGCCGGGCGTGGTGGGCCGCCAACAGCGGGTCGCGCGCGTCGGTCCGCTGCACCGCGAGGCTGACCCCGCATCTGCTGCACAGCAGGTGGATCCAGTGGGTGCCGTCGTGCCAGACGCTGGTGTTGTCCCGGTCTCCGCATACTCGGCACGTCAGCGCAGAAGCTTCCTCGGGCGGGACTGATGAACGGAGCACCCGCTCGACCACCACGGGCAGCGGCTCGTCGGGATGGGTTGTCGGCTCGGGACAGTATGCGATGTTTCCCCACCCCCGCTGCCGGCCTCGCCACGCGGCGGTGGCGGCGTCGACGATGCGGCCGTCGTCCAGGACCACCGGGGTGTACAGCATCCGCACCAGCTGTGCGAAGCGCTGTGCGGTGTTCGGCGTTCAGCTCCAGGGCGGTGGCGAACTCATCGCCACCGAGGCGGCCGGCGGATGCGCGCGGCCCCGCCCAGTCGGCGAGCCGGGTGGCGGTCGCGGTGATTGACGGCGTCGCCGGCCGGGTGGCCCATCGTGTCGTTCACGGTCTTGAAGTGGTTTTCCCGGACTGACTCAGGTGGCGTGCGGGGCGTCATGATGGAGACCTCCATGTGAGTGGAGACGGGGTGTGACGTTGCTTTGGTAGGTGGATCGCACCCCGCGTCTGGGCAGGGGCTTTTGAGAGTTGTGACGACAGGGGGAGCACGTGGACATAACTGAGCGCGAGCTGGCCGATCCTTGGGAAGGCGTTCTGACCGCCCCAGCTCGCGGCAGTGACGTCGGCGTTCTGGTCCTGGCAGGCTCCAGCGGGCGCATCGAACGTGAGCGAGCGCGCATCCTTGCTCAGCAAGGCTTCACAGCCTTGGCGATCCGCTGGTTCGGGGGGCCCGGGCAGTCCCCAGGAATCTGCGAGGTTCCCCTGGAGACCTTCACCGCCGCCGTCGACTTCCTCCGACTGGGTGGAGCGCAAGGCATCGGAATCCTCGGCACCTCCAAGGGCGCTGAAGCCGCCTTGCTCACGGCGGTGCACGACCCGCGCGTAGATGTGGCCATTGCGCTGTCGCCCACCTCGCGGGTCTGGTGCAACGTCGGCCCAGGCCGCGACGGAGCGCACCACCCGTATCGCTCGTCCTGGACCTGGCAGGAGCGGCCCCTGCCTTTTGTCCCGATGGACGATTCCTGGACGCCCACGGAGCCGGACAGCGGCCCCGTCGCCATCCGCGGATGGTACGAACTGAGCGAGCGGACCTTTGCTCACTCGCTTCCGCCGGCGGAGATCCCCGTGGAAGCGGCCAGAGCCGATCTGCTCCTGGTCGCAGGCGGCGACGACGCGATGTGGCCGTCACTTCCCTTCGCCGAGCAGCTAGCTCAGCGTCGGCGCTCGGCCGGGGCGACCGTGCGTCTGATCGCCCGCGACGACGCCGGCCACCGACCACGCCTTCCTGGCGAGAGCCCGGCATCGGCGTCTCCGCATTTCAAGTACGGGGGCACACCTGAAGCTGACGTACTCCTGGGCAAGGCTGCGTGGCCCCACATCCTCGACGTGCTCGGAGGTGAAGGCGCACTGGTTCCTGCTGGTTGATCGCGATCCAGGCTGAAGGACAGATCTGTATCGTCGCTCAAGAGATCCCCACTTGATTCCTGATCTGCGGAATCCCGCGATCGGCGATCCGGGTGGTGCTCCGGTTCCGGATGCGATCCATGGCTGTGAGCTTGTTGCGGGCGGCTTCGAGGCTGATCCGGAGACCTTCTTCTTCGCCCAGCCAGCCGTTGAGCGTGGCTTCTGCGATGCCCTCGCTCCCTCAGCCGGGTCGGTTGAGGACCTGGTTCGACGATTCGTCACGCCCGGCCGGCGGTACCTTCGGCTGGGTGGAAGCTCACTGCGGTTGAGCGGGCCTGAGCGCGACCTGTTCGTGAGGGAGTTGGTTCAGGCTGCCGTGGAGATCACTCCCACTGAACTCGGCATCCTTTTCGAGGGTGGATGGCGCGAGCGCAGGACGGCCTCCTGGCTGGTTGCCGTGGCCGGCAGGACCGGGTTCCGCAGCCGCATCGGCGAACTCCTACTGGCCAGCGGAGGTCCCTACCGCGGGTCTCTCTGCATCGCTCTTGCCACCTTCGGTACCAGCGCGGACGCCGATCTGGTCTGCAGATACCTTGATCGCTACTTGCCTCAACGCGACCTCCGCTGGGATCAGACCGGGGTTCTCAGCACGCTGCTTCACCTCGATGCCGTCCTTGGCACTGAGCGAGCAGCTCCATACCTTGCCGCCGGTGGCTTGTGGCAGCAGTGGGCCGATGCCACGCCGAATACGGTGCGGGATCCGCAGGAGTACCGGCAGGTCGTTGAGCAGCTCTGTTCCTTCGCCGGCGAGTGCGCTGAACTCTTTGCCGGAATGGACACCGGGCGCTGATCCCTCCGGTCCGAGCGCTGGACGCCGACTGCTTCGGACCTCTCGGTAGAGTCTGGGCGATGACGGAAAACCAGGGCCGCCGGCCAAAGTTCGACCAGGATGGTGGCATCGAGGACGTGACACTCCTCATCCTGGAATGGCTGGGTGAGCAGGGCGTAAACGCCATGATCAGGGTGGACGCCGAGCGGGTGGCCGACAACGCGTCGGCGTGGACGTTCGCCGCCAGTGGGGGTCCCCTGGAGCATGGCATGCGTGCTGACGGGAGGACCGTGCAGCAATGCATGTCCACAGCCCTGTCCCAGCTGCGTGAGGCTGGGCTGTCGGTTCCGTTCTGATCTTCGCCTTCGCTTGCCAGTTGTGCCAGAAGGCGGCCCTAGCGGCGGGCCACTCCATCTGCCGGCCGGGCCGCAGCCCGCGCGCTCCCCAGCTGTCCGGCTCCTTGCCGGGGATCTCAAGTCCGGCCGTGTGCACGGCGAGTGCGGCGTCGTACACCTAGTCCCGCCGTAGGACCGGCCCGGGACCAAGCTCCAGGGCTGTTCGGCCGGCAGGGGCGTCATGTTCTTTCGGCAGGCGACCCTGCTGGTGGCGGCGGTCGCTCAGTCCGCCCGCGGCCCGGGCGGCCGAACCCACGTCGCGAACCGCTGACCAGGGGCTGCGTCGTCCCGCCAGTACCGCAGAACGGATTCCTGCACGACTTCGACCCGTTCCGCGGAGATGAGACAGGAGACGGGTTCCAGCCCGCCCGCGTCCGCCTCGAACGCGACGAGAACGGGAGGTTCTTCACCGATCTGACGAGTGACTCGCGCGAACTCCTCGTCCGTCGGCGCGCGGAACACCGGGTCGTGGAACTGCGCCGGGCAGCTGACGAGCATCGGATCGCCGAAGACCAGCTCCAAGTCATGGTGATAGGCGAGGTCATGCCCGGACGCCAACCGAAGCTCAGCAGCGTTCCAGGCGATGACGTCCCAGTCCCACCACGCCCCCTCAGGAAGGTGGATACCGAGGTATTGGCGTTCTGCGTCCATGCTCGGCCCCCGGTTCGAACAGACTGCCAGGCTACACACGCGAGGCAGGGCAGCGAACTTGACTCCATACGCGCCTGCGGTGTCTCGTGCGCGCGGCGCAGGGCCGCGGTCGGGAAGTCGGCGACGCCGCTGAAGACATGCACGCCGCACCGGACCGGGTTGGTGCCAGCGGCTCGGGCAGCGCGCTGTCATCGTCCACGCGCTGCCCCCGTAGCCTCGGCCGCCGACGGTCGAGGCGGCACGTGACCTTCATGGCAGGTGAGGCCGACCTCGGCGAGCGACCTAAAGGATCATGCAGGTGGTGGTGGCGTGGGCGATCAGTTTGCCCTGGTCGTCGAGCACCTTTCCTTCGGCGGTCGCGGTGCGGCGGCCGGCGTGGATGACGATGCCCTCGGCGGTGAGGGTCTGGCCGTCGGTGCGGGCGGCGCGGATGTAGTTGACCTTGAGTTCGAGGGTGGTGTAGCCGGTGCCGGCGGGGAGGGTGGTGTGGACGGCGCAGCCCATGGCGGAGTCGAGGAGGGTGGCGGCGATGCCGCCGTGGACGGTGCCGAGGGGGTTGGCGAAGTCGGGGCGGGTGTCGAGGGAGATGACGATGCGGCCGTGGGCAACCTCGTCGAAGCGCATGCCGAGCAGGCGGCCGATGGAGGGGATGCCAGTAGGGCGTTCGGTCTGCACCCAGCGCATCAGTTCCAGGCCGGTCATGGCGGTGGGGTCGATGGTGGTCACGCGTCGGTCTCCTTGCATGGTGCCGCCGCCTCGAGGGCGGGGTGTTCATCAGGCGGGGCGGGGCGGGGCTGGATGCGGGCGGGAACGTGCCTGTGCCAGGGGGTTCCGGCGATGGGGTCGCGCCAGGTGAGGTCAGTGAGGGTGTTCAGAGCGACGCCGGTGCGTACGGTGCCGCCGTCCTGGGGGGCAGGTCGAGGCCGAAGCCGTTGGGCAGGGCCGCGTGCCCCGGCTACAGGCGGTCGTCGCTCTCCGCCACCGCCTCAGCGGGGCATCGCGACATGGTGATCTGGGCGAGGGCGCCGTCGGACAGGCCCAGCGGCCTCGGCGTCGTGCGGGCTGACGGGCAGGGCGCACTGTTGGTCGCGCTTGCGCCAGGTGTTGTCGCGGAAGATGGTGTGTGCGGTGAACGCCCTGATGCGGTGGGCAACTGGGGCAGCCCGCCCCCGGGGAAAGGCGCCCGGGGCGCGGCTTGGTGCGGTCGGTGAGGTGCTGGTCAGCCGAGCGGGTTGGTGGTGTCGCGCAGGGTGGCCAGGGCCGGTGCGTACATGCGGGCCTTGATGGTGCCGAGGGTGTCACCGGCCTTGTTCACCTGTGCCTGGGCGATCTCGATCGCGGTGGAGCGCACGGCTTCCTCGGTGACAGCCTGGTCGACGATGCCGGTGGCCGCGGCGTCGGCGCCGCCGTAGCGGCGGGCGGTGAGCATCGCCTCGTGCGCGGTCTGCGGCGCCAGCCGGGAGAGGATGAGGGTGGCCATGCCAGGGGTGAAGGGGATGTTGATGTCCGCTTCGGGCAGGCACCAGTAGCCGCGGTCGGCGCGCATGACGCGGAAGTCGTGAGCGAGGGAGAACATCGCGCCGGCGGCGAAGGTGTGGCCCTGCAGCGCGGCCACCGTGATGATCGGCAGCGACAGCATCCGCGCGAACAGCTCATGGACGGTGACGACGTAGTCGTGGTACTGGTCGGCGTGGGCGGTCAGCCAGTCCAGATCGAGCCCGTTGGAGTAGAACTTGCCGGTGGCGGCGGTGACCAGGGCGCGAGGGCCGTCCGCCTTCTCCACCTCGTCGAGCGCGGCGCCGACGGCGGTGAGCCAGTCGGGGTGGAAGCGGTTCTCACCGTCTCCCAGGTCGAGGACGAAGACGTTGTCCTGACGGTCGAGCGAGGGCATGGCGACTCCTTCGAGCTATGCAGGTGATGCGGCTGGGCGGCTGCGGACTACGGCCGGGGACCGGATTCGGCACCGGGGCGGTCGCGCAGGGCGTAGAGGAGCAGGTCGTGGATCTCGGCGGCGACTGCCTCGATCGGGGCGGTGCTCTGTTCGGCCCGGCACATGATCACCGCGCCTTCCACCGCGGCGATCATGAAGGCACCGAGCCGGCGGCTGCGTTCCTCGGTCAGGCCGTGCCGGACGAAGAGGGCCGCGAGGGCCTCCTGCCAGCGGGCGAAGATGGCGGCGGCCGAGCGGGCAAGCTGGGGCGCATCGTCGTTGGTTTCCACGGCCACCGCCACGATCGGGCAGCCGGCCCGGAAGCCGCTCTCCACGAGCCGGTCACGCCACAGCAGGAAAAACGCGTCGACGGCCGCCACCGGATCATCCGCCTGCATGGCGGCGTCGATCAGCCCCGAGAGGAAGTCCCCCGCCAGTGCCAACGCCTCCTCGATGAGCTGCGCCCGCCCGCCGGGGAAGTGGTGATACACCGAGCCCCGAGGAGCTCCGCTGTGGGCGAGCACCCGGTCGATGCTGGTCGCGCTCGCGCCGTATTCACGCAGGAGAGCTGCGGTACTGAGGATCATCCGCTCACGGCTTTCACTCCTGCGCGGGCTCATCTGCTCACCACCTTCCCCACGGCCGTACGGCCCACCAAACGGTCTACCTGT
Source organism: Streptomyces sp. NPDC044064 (assembly GCF_056434245.1). NCBI lineage: Bacteria > Bacillati > Actinomycetota > Actinomycetes > Kitasatosporales > Streptomycetaceae > Streptomyces > Streptomyces sp. NPDC044064. The sequence goes on along the minus strand of NZ_JBWKFN010000001.1, from coordinate 6,571 downwards.
CAGTAACTTAAGGTGTATGCCATAGAACATGCAAGAGGAGCTGTGGGCGGTCGTCGAATCCGTACCGACGGCGCCGCTCGGCCGAAAGGCACGCCAGCTGTGGCGGTGCCCCTGGGCACGCTCGGCTCAGCACGCTGCCGGTCAGGTGCGGGCCGGAGTGGACTTGCCCGCGCCGGTGCGCCGATCAGCACGATCAGCCCGTTCTCGGGCAGGTCCTGGTACGGCATCGAGGTCATGTGTCAGTCGTCACCTTGCGGGTGAGGGGAGCGGGCAGCCCAGGTAAGGCGCTGCCCGGCATTGTCGGTGGTCGGTGCGGAGGCCTCGTGCAGGGGACAGGAGGCGGCGCCGTCGCGGGCGGGCTCGATCTGCTCAGAGGCGCGTGAGCGCTGGTTTGAGCGGTGTCCACCGGGTGCAACCGACACGAGCGGGTACGAGCTGTGGCAGTACCGAATCGGCTTCACGGGCCCGTGTCAGTGGTGGCAGGCAGACTGTGCTGCATGACTTCGGTAACCGCACATGACTACGCCTGGATACGTTCGTCCTCGTGGTTCCGCTACGCGCTCGATACCGGATACACCCTGGCCCTGGTGCGGGGCGTCACGCCGGCGGACGTGCATCGGGTGATGGCGGCGGAGCCGCAGGGCACGTGTACAGGGGTGGACGCCTTCATCGATCGGCAGAACGAACTACTTGATGAGACGGACTACTGGGAAGAGGCCTTCATCTCGGGTGCGTTCACCGTGCCGGGCACCGACGAAGACTGGACGCTGGTCCTGCACTTCGACAGCGGCGTAGGAATGCAGCCACGTTTTCTGGAGGCCCTGTCGGCAGGCGGGCGCGCAGTGACGCACTCCAGCAACGGGGGCAAACCCATCCACCTCTTCCATTGGTACGAGGACGGAGAGCTTCGGACCACCTTCGAGTCGGCGACGGTAAGGGACGGCAGCACCCCTGACGCCCTGAACACGGTGATGCGTGAGGTTGGTTTCGCCCTCTCCGAGGAAGAGACCGCATCTGAGACGCACGTCGACACCAAGGCTGCGGTCTTCGCCCTTGCTGAGCGGCTGACCGGTGTGCGGGTGACGGAGGAACTCGTTCGGGATGCCGAGTACCAGCTCGGTCTTGTGCCGGAAGAGCCCGCCGAGGAGTGGACCGGCATCGTCATCGACATCACCGACGCCAATGGGGAGCGCCTGTACAAGGAATTCACCCGTGAGGAGGTCGATGCTGCCGTGGAGCGCGCCCGCGCCAAAGCCAATGCGCCGACTATCTTCCTCGGGCCTGCGTCCCCCGCTCCCTGAACCCTTGCATGGGCGGGGCTGTCTTCGCCGCACGAGTGACAACGGCGGAGTGGCCGGGGGCGCGCCCGTTGCACAGGACCGTCCCATCGGCGAGCCGAGCGGACGGCCGCCTGCGCCTTCCACATCGACCGCACTCGGTGTGCTGGGTCTTGCCTTGGCAAGTGCCGTACAACTGGGTGCCCCCGCGCCGGAAAGCGATCCGCATCAGCCGCCCGCACTCGGCGCGGGGCGCCTTCGCGTGGGCGTAGCAGCCGCTGCAGGCCTTGTCTCCCAGCCGCGGGTGGGGTGCGTGCATGACCACTGTGGCCGGGTGGCACACAACCTGCAGCGCAGGATCGCGACCGGGCCGTCGTTGTCACCGGGGCTCAGGTTCAGGCCCATGTCGCGTAACTGGCGCCGGGTGACCAAGCCTTCGGGGACAACAGCACTGCAGTCGGACTCGGAAGTCAGTGGTTTCGAAGAATCTGAAGGCTGCCTAAGGGCTGTCCCAAAACCGATCTTGGCATGAAGGTGGTTGGTCAGGACTGGATCCTGGGGACCACTGGGGTGCTCCGCCGCCACGGTCGCGTCGTTCTCGTGGACTGTCCGGTTTAATCCCTTGGTGTCCAAGGCGGCCCAGGACGCGACGGATGACGGGCGGATCCGCCTGAGGAAATGAGCGGCAGGGTCCCCCAGATACGCGGTACGGTGCGCTGATGTCAGCGATCAAGAAGTTCCAAGTCACCTTTGACTGCGCAGAACCCGAGCGCCTCGCTCGCTTCTGGTGCGAGGTGTTGGGGTACGTCACACCGCCGCCACCGGAGGGGTTCACCACCTGGGACGATTTCAACCGCACCCTGCCCCCTGAGAAGCAGGGTTCATGGTTCGCCTGCAGTGATCCCTCAGGTGTGGGCCCGCGCCTTTACTTCCAGCGCGTCCCCGAAGGCAAGATCGTCAAGAACCGGGTGCATCTCGACGTCCGGGTTGGCACCGGGCTCGTGGGGGACGAGCGCCTCGCCACGCTCGAAGCCGAGTGCGCACGACTGGTCGCGCTCGGCGCCACCCACGTGCAAACGCTGTATGCCGATGAGGAAAACGAGTCGTGCATCCCAATGTTGGACATCGAGGGCAACGAATTCTGTATCGACTGAGGATTCTTCGAGCCGGGGAGGCAGGGAGCCGCCTCCCATGGGCCTCTCTGGTCGTGTATGGGGCGGGAGTTACCCTGTGAGGGCGAGGTTGTGCAGCCGGGCGATGCTCCTCTTTCCAAGCCGGCGGTTCGGTCTGGCCGCGTTCACGGCGGTGCGTGATGAGCAGGCCGGTGCCCCGATAGCCGCCGTCCGCGATGACTTGGCCCGGCCGACGGCGGCCTTCGCACCGGAAAGTTCCCACGCCTTGCAGTCGTTGCGGTTGCCCGTGCCCGGTCGGCCGACGGCGACGACGAGCCGGGTATCGGCGTCGATGACGACCTGGTGGTTGGTCGAGTACCAGTAGTTCTTCGACTGCTCGGCAACCGTATGATCCCGCGTGGGCACTAGGGTGCCGTCGACGATCAGCACGGTGTCCTTACGGAACCGCTGACGGGGCTGAGGCGCAAGCGACGGTCCGATGTGGCCGATGATGCGGCTGGCGGCCGACTTCGACACCCCGAACAGCGGGGCGAGCTGCCGCAGCGTCAAGTTCGTACGCCAGTAAGCCGCTACGAGCAGGATCCGGTCCTCCAGAGTCAGGCTCCGCGGTCGACCCTTGCGCACCAGGTCCGTACTTTCGCTCCGTATTGCAGTGACCAACTTGCCGAACTGCCGCGGGTTCAGCCCGCTGAACAGGGCGATCCAGGATGGTCCCGACGACGTGATCAGACCGGGCATGGCGAGATCACGACACCAGGATCAGCCGTTACGGGACAGCTCTCAAAGGGTGTTGCACAAAGCTGCGTTCGGGCACGCCAGACCTTGTGAACGCGGGTGTCTGCTCCCGACGCCAAGGCGTGGTTGTGCATGTGGGCGACGGCCTGGACCGCGTGGTGGAGGCCCTCGCCGCGCTGCCGACAGCCGCGGAGGACCTTGTGACGACTCCATGGCGACAGCCTATGAAGCGGAAGGCGGGGCGTGTCCCGAACGGGAGCGCGGTTGTCTCACAGGAGCCGCGCGACCGCTGCCCTGATTACCCGCCGAACCCTGACGTGGGGAACAGATGCAGTTGGAGGAGATCGCGGCTAGGGCTCGTCCGGCGGATCATGGGCCGAGCCAGGGCCGGACCAAGGCGAGGGCCGACCAGTGCCCTAATCGTGTTGACCGCCCCGGGCAGGCAGTGCTGGAGTCGGCACGTGGACAGCATCCCCGCCAACCGGCGGTTCTGGAACCAGATCAGCAGCGCCTACCAGCACGAGCACGACCCGCAGATCGGCGCCACACCCCGGCTGTGGGGCATGTACTCCATCCCCGACGCGCACCTGCACGCCCTGGGCGATGTCACCGGCAAGCGCGTCCTCGAACTCGGCTGCGGCGCCGGCCAGTGGTCCAGGGCGCTGGCCGCCGAGGGCGCCACTGTGGTCGGGCTCGACCTGTCCGAAGCCCAACTCGCCGCAGCAGCCCGCGCGATGGGAGCGGCCCGCTACCCGCTGGTGCAAGGCGCCGCCGAACAACTCCCCTTCGCTGCCGAGTGCTTCGACCTGGTGTTCTGCGACTTCGGTGGGCTCAGCTGGGCACCCCCGCACCTGGCCGTCCCGCAGGCCGCACGCGTCTTGGGCCGAGGCGGGCGCCTGGTGTTCAACGTCGCCAGCCCATGGTTCGAAGCTTGCTACGACGAAGCCGCCGGCCGCGTGACCACGACACTGCAGCAGGACTACTTCGGGCTGAACACCATCGCCGAAGACGACGGCGCGACCAGCTATCAGCTCACCTACGGCGACTGGGTCAAGGTCCTGCGCGGCGCGGGTCTCATCATCGACGACCTCATCGAGCCGCGGCCCGAACTCGGAACACCCAACGGCTACAACGAAACCGACCCACCCGACTGGGCACACCGCTGGCCGGCGGAACTGCTCTGGGTGACCCACAAACCGTAAGTTCCGCCGCGCCGAGACGTGAAGGCATCCCCTCGCCGGGCGGGCCTAGTAGGGCTTTGTTCGGTGCCTTGTCGGGTCGGTGGCCTGGTGCTTCCCTGCGGGTATGAGGGCGGATGAACTCTCTGCGTGTCGTGGCCGGTTGGAGGAGTTCGCCGGGGAGGTGTTCACGCCGCTGGTGCGTACGGACCAGCGGGTGAAGGGTGGGCTGTATCTGCGTGGCCTGCTGCTGGACGGGCCTCGGAAGTCGATGCAGCCGATGGCTGGACGCCTCGGCGTGGATCACTAGCAGCTGCAGCAGTTCATGACGACCTCGACCTGGCCGGTGGGAGAGGTCCGGGCACGGCTGGCCCGCCGGGCAGTGGCCGTGGTGCGTCCACAGGTCTGGGTGATGGACGACACCGGCTTCCCCAAAGACGGCGTGTCCTCGCCGGGGGTGGCCCGGAGAGGAATCCAGCATTAGGCCGTTTCTGATGGCTCTTGGACGATGTCTCGGAGCCAGATGGTGATCGCTGCGACGGCCAGGGTGCCGTTGAAGATGTAGTCGCGCTTGTCGTACCGGCTGGCCACTGCCTGGTACTGCTTCCACTTGCTGACGCACCGTTCGACGGCGCTGCGGCGGTACTGGGCCTTGTCGAAGGCTGGCGGACGTCCTCCGGCCCGGCCCTTGCGCCTGCGCTTGGCCTGCTGGTCATCGGGCTGGGCGATGGTCGCCTTGATCCCCCGTCGTCGCAGGTAAGCGCGGTTGTCGCGGCTGGAGTACGCCTTATCACCGCGGACGCGATCAGGACGGCTGCGCGGTCGGCCTGGTCCGCGCCGCCGGATGTGCAAGCCCTCCAGCACGGGGACGAACATGGGGCTGTCGCCCCGTTGCCCCGGCGAGGTCTGCCAGGTCGGGGGGCGGGCCCGGTCGTCGGACAGCAGGTGGATTTTGCTGGTCAGTCCGCCCCGCGAGCGCCCCAGTGCCTCCCGCCCATCGGCTTCCACACGTGCACCGCCCCCTTTTGGGGGAAGTCGCGCGGCGGCCGACGGCGGGCACCGGCCGCGTGCTGATGTGCCCGGCAGGAGGTGGAGTCGATGTTCACCGCCCATTCCCGCCGGCGCTGCGCGGCCTCCGCCCCTACCGTCTTGGCCAGTGCCCCGTCGGGATCGGCGGCCTCGGCCTCGATCTGTAACTCGGCCAGGATCTGCCGCCATGTTCCGTCCGCCGACCAGCGGCGATGCCGTTCGTAGACGGTCTGCCAGGAGCCATACCGCTCAGGCAGGTCCGGCCAGGGCACCCCGGTTCGGGCCCGGAACAGCACCCCGTTGATCACCTGTCGGTGATCGGCCCACTGCCCGCCGGGCTTGCCAGGGCAGCAACGACTCGATCCTCTGCCACTGCGCGTCCGTGAGCTCATGTCGCCGCACCATGAGACGCGCCTGCCCAGCCCAAGCACTGATCCACCCACCCCGGCAAGAGCCATCAGAAACGGCCTAGGGCACCCAGAGCCACTTGGTGTAGTTGCCGTCGATCTGGTAGCAGCTGAGGTAGGTGTCACCGGAGGCGTAGTGTCCGATGTATCCGGGGACGGTACCGAGGGTAGTGGGCTTGTTCGCCTTGGGGATCGTGCTCATCCCCAGGTAGTAGGTCTTGTAGTTGTTGCAGCTCGTCGTGTCGACGTCCTTGGGGGAGTCGCCTTTTTCACTCTTGGGGACGGCCAGGCAGATGTCCGTGTCGTGGAGGCTCCCGTAGACCTCGTGCACCTGGCCCTGGACGACGCCCCACCACTGATTGTCGTCGTTCCGGTTGCACTTCACCATCGTGACGGCGTACGTGTAGCCGGAGCGGACGCCCCGCATGCACTTGCCCGTGGCCACGTTCTTGAGCTGGTACGCGGGGGCGTTGGCGGACGCAGGCGTGGTTCCCAGCACGATCTGGGTCGCCGCGGCAATGCCGGCGACCGCGAGCAGAGCGGTCGTTTTGCGCTTCATTCCGTTCCTCCATGTATTCGTGATGCTATGTCAGGCCCGCGATCCTCGGTTGACTGCGGCGCCCTGGCGGATGACATCCATCCTTGGGGCACGGTCCCGGGACGGGTGCCGCACGGCGACGGAATGGGCGAAACTTGCCTTCATGGCGCGCGCATCGACGGATTCCGTACTGAGCCTCATGGATCAGCGGCTGGTGGCCGCGCTGCAGTGCGACGGCCGCCTCACCGCGGAGCGGGCGGCCCACGTGCTGGGG